>WFUK01000207.1 GCA_015485015.1 Paracoccaceae bacterium
CATCGGTAGAGGCGGTGGCCTCGGTGGTTTCGACTTCTTTTTCCGCTTCCGGCTTGGCGGCTTCCTCTTCTTCCTCGTCGTCGCCCATAGCTTGGCCAAAAGTGGTTTCAAGGTCGATCACATCGCGCATCATTACATCTTCGGCCAATAGCTCGTCGCGCCAGATGGTGATGGCCTGAAAGGTCAGCGGGCTTTCGCACAGGCCGGCGATCATGGTATTGCGGCCAGCCTCGATGCGCTTGGCAATGGCGATCTCGCCCTCGCGGGATAGCAGCTCCACCGTGCCCATTTCGCGCAGATACATCCGCACAGGATCATCGGTGCGGTCCAGCGTTTCGGTGGTGGCCGAGGCGGTTACCAGCTCGCGCGAGGTGGTGGTACCGATTTCTTCGGTTTCGGTGCTTTCTTCTTCTTCCTCGTCGTCGCCCTCGGTAATGTTAATGCCCATTTCAGAGAGCATCGCCATGATATCCTCGATCTGCTCCGAGGAGACCTGATCGGAGGGCATAAACTCATTCAGCTCCTCATAGGTAATATAGCCGCGTTCTTTGGCCTGTGCGATCATCTTGCGCACGGCGGTCTGGCTCATATCAAGCAATGGGCCGGGGAGATCTTTGGGCTTTGAGGAACTGTCTTTGGCGGCCATGAAAATCTCCGTTTTGATCGAATTCCGCACAAGGCGAATCATTGCTGCGAATCTGGGGTGCGAATCGATGATTCGCAAGGGGGGAAGGGGGTTTATTTTCAGGTTTTGCCCGAATCGAGGCGAATCACGCGGCGCGCGGCGGGGTTATCAGAGCTTTCCATCCAGATAATCCTGCAACCTTTGTGAAAGATGGCTTTCATCGCCCTCATTCTCCCCATCATTAAAGGCTTCGGATTCCACCTGATGCTTGGCGGCGCGGGCTTGCTCCAGCCGCCATGTCAGGCCCTCGTCGGGGTCGGATGTGATCTCTTGCCTTGCATCGCTGGTTTCTTCCAGAATGCCGATAATGGCAAATTGCCGCTCGATATCCGCCGATAAAGCCCGCTCGGCCATTTCCTTATCGGCATCGCGGCGCAGATGTGGATTGCTGGCCACTTGCCGGATCGAAAGCAGCTTGTCGATCACATCAAAACCAAGGCGACCCGATAGGATATGGTTGAAATCCTGCCCTTCGGCCTCGGGTAATTCTGCCAGCAGGGCATGGCCGATCTGGCGCAGATCGGGGCAAAGATAGGGCAGGCGCTCAAGCTGGCTCTCCAGTTTTTCCGCTAGATCCGGATGGTTGAGGCAGCCCAGCAAAATCGCGCTTTCGCGCACGCGGGCCTCGGCTTCGGGGCCGGTATTGGCCGAGGCCAGCAGCGAGTTTTTGGTATCGGGCAGGGCGTTTTGCGGGGTGTTTTTCTTCCACGGGGTAAAGGAGGATTTGCGCGAGCGCTGCGGGAAAAACAGCGTTTGCCGCCGGTTTTTGATCTCTTGGCCATAATGGGATTTGATCGAAAAATCGGTGATTTTGTCCAGCAGGCTGCGCAGATTTTTATCCAGCAGCGCCTTGCGCTCGGGGCTGTCAAAGACCTGCCCCTCGGTTTCGCGTTGCCATAAAATATCCACCATCGGGCGGGCGTTTTCCAGCAGGTCCTGCATCGCCGAAGCGCCGGCAGATTTGATCAGATCATCGGGGTCCAGCCCCTCGGGCATAAGCACGAAGCGCAAAGATTTGCCCGGCTCCAGCAGCGGCAGCGCCACATCCACCAGCCGCATCGCGGCGCGAATGCCGGCGGTATCGCCGTCCAGCGTGATAACCGGCTCGGGATGGGCGCGCCACATCAGCTGCAATTGCTCGGCGGTAATCGCGGTGCCAAGCGGGGCGACCGCATGGGCAAACCCCGCCTGATGCAGCGCGATCACATCCATATAGCCCTCGGCCACAATCAGCGCCCCCGCCTTGCCCGCCGCCGCCCGCGCAGGGCCAAAATTATAAAGGCTACGGCCCTTGTCAAATAGCGGGGTTTCGGGGGAATTCAGGTATTTGGCGCGGGCGTCAGGATCCAGCGAGCGGCCGCCAAAGGCAATGGCACGGCCGCGCTGGTCGCGAATGGGAAAGATAATACGGCCGCGAAAACGATCATAGGGCGGGCCGCCACGGTCGGATTTAATGCTAAGCCCCGCCTCGATGATCTTGGCCGCCTCGAACCCCTTGGCCATAAGATGCTCCGAGAGCGTATTGGCATTGGGGGCAAAGCCGATTTCGAAATGCTCGATAATGGCCGCGCTTAGCCCGCGTTGCTCCAGATAAGCCCGCGCGCCTTGGGCGGCGGCGGTGGATAAATTCAGCTTGTAATGCTGCACGGCGGCTTCCATCACATCCACCAAGGTGGCCCGCTTGGCCTCGCGCTCGGCGGCGCGGGGGTCGCTATCGGGCACGGGCATGCCCGCCTCGCCCGCCAGCAGCTTTACCGCCTCCATAAAGCCTAAATTCTCGGTCTCGCGCACAAATCCCAGCGCATCGCCCTTGGCATGGCAGCCAAAGCAATAATAAAAGCCCTTGCGGTCATCCACATGAAAAGACGCGGTTTTTTCCTGATGGAAGGGGCAGGGTGCCCAGTAATCGCCCTTGCCCGCATTGGTTTTGCGCGCATCCCAAGAGACCTTGCGCCCAACCACATCGGCAATGGAAATGCGGGTGCGCAGATCGTCGAGAAATCCGTCCGGCAGGCTCATTCGTAATGCTCGATATCGATGGTTTGGCGCGCGGTGCCATCCAGCCCATAGGTGCGGATGCGCTCAAAACCGTTATCGTCAATCGTTACGATCGCGATCCAGTCTTTGCCATAGGTTACGGCCTGCGCGATCTCGCTGCCGGGCAATGAGGTGAAGGGTGGCAGCTCTGGCCCGTTTGACACCGCAGCGCCCCGCGTAAACTGCATGACAATCACAATTACAATGGTTATGAAGCCAATGATAAATACCACGGTCATGATATTGACCAGCCGTCTCAGGGTTCGCAAATGCGGTGGGTCTTCAATAGGGGCGTTCATGGCCGACTCCGAAATCATTGATATTCACCTTGGTGATACATTGCCCAAGCGGCTAGATAAAGCCCTAGCGCAAGCGGTGCCGGAAGGGGTGACCCTATCGCGCGCCCGCATTCAGGCGCTGATTGTGGCGGGGCAGGTGAGCTGCGAAGGCGAAACCGTGCGCAATATCAAGGCGGTGCCGGAGGTTGGGCAGGTCTGGCATGTGGTGCTGCCGGTCGCGGTGGAGCTAGATGCGAAGCCCGAGGATATTCCGGTCGAGGTGATATTCGAGGACGAACACCTGATTGTGGTCAATAAGCCTGCGGGCATGGTGGTGCATCCCGCCCCCGGCTCCGAGACCGGAACCTTGGTGAATGCCTTGCTGCACCATTGCGGCGATAGCTTATCGGGCATTGGCGGGCAAAAGCGGCCGGGGATTGTGCATCGGATTGATAAGGATACCAGCGGCCTTTTGGTGGTGGCGAAATCCGACGCGGCGCATCAGGGGCTGGCGGCGCAATTTGCCGATCACTCGATGGAGCGGGCCTATCTGGCGCTATGCTGGGGCAAGCCAAGCGCGATGGACCCGCGCCTGAAAGGCATTAACGGCGTGCGCTTCGAGCCGGGGAATGTGGTGCGGATATCGGGCAATATCGCGCGGCACCGCACCGACAGAAAGCGCATGACCGTGGTGCAGGATAGCGGCAAGCACGCGATTACGCGGCTTAGATCCGAGGCCGATTATGGCCCCGAAATGAAGCCCGTGGCCGCCTTGGTGCGCTGCTGGCTGGAAACCGGACGCACGCATCAAATTCGCGCCCATATGTCTTATATCGGCCATGCCCTGATCGGGGATCAAACTTATGGCGGCAAACGCGCCATGCCCAAAGGTGCGCTCTCTCCCGAGGGGGCCGAGGCCCTGCGCGGCTTTCATCGCCAAGCGCTGCACGCGGCGACGCTGGGCTTTAAGCATCCGGTAACCGGCGAAAATATACGCTTTGAAGCGCCGCTGCCTGCGGATATGCAGCAGCTATTGGCGGATATCTCCAGCTAAGCCAAAACCCGCTCAAAACGGGAACACATGCGCGTGAATGCGGGGGGGGCTGCTTGAAAACCGGCGTTGTTAACCCCATATTAAGCTCAAACGCCAATGAAATAAGTGCGAGGAGAGACAGATGACATATACAAGATTACCGGCCCCTTCGCCGGAGCAAGGCCTATCCCGCTACATGCAGGAAATCCGCAAATTCCCGATGCTGGAGCCGGAGGAGGAATATATGCTGGCCAAAGCCTGGGTTGACCATGAAGACACCGAATCCGCCCATAAAATGGTAACCAGCCACCTGCGCCTGGCGGCCAAAATCGCCATGGGCTATCGCGGCTATGGCCTGCCCACCGCCGAGGTGATCTCGGAGGCCAATGTGGGCTTGATGCAGGCAGTGAAGCGCTTTGATCCTGAAAAGGGCTTTCGCTTGGCGACCTATGCGATGTGGTGGATCAGGGCCAGTATTCAGGAATATATCCTGCGCTCGTGGTCATTGGTCAAGATGGGGACGACTTCGGCCCAGAAAAAGCTGTTTTTCAACCTGCGCAAAGCCAAAAACAAAATCGGCGCGCTGGAGGAGGGCGATCTTCGCCCCGAAAACGTGACCAAAATCGCCAAAGAGCTGAACGTGACCGAGACCGAAGTGCTGTCGATGAACCGGCGGATGTCGGGCGGGGATGCATCGCTCAATGCCCAGATCAAAAGCGACGGTGACGGCGCGGCGCAGTGGCAGGATTGGCTGGAAGATGAAAACGCCGATCAGGCCAGCGATTATGCCGAGAAAGACGAGCTGGACACCCGCATGGCGCTTTTGCACGAGGCCATGGGTGATCTGAACGAGCGCGAGCAGGATATCTTGACCAAGCGCCGCCTGGCCGAGGATCCGCTTACGC
>WFUK01000208.1 GCA_015485015.1 Paracoccaceae bacterium
CAATTTGCTTTTTGATAAAGATAGCAACCGGATAACGGCCATTCTTGATTGGGAGCTTTCAACTCTTGGCCATCCGCTGGCCGACCTTGGCGCGCAGCTTATGCAATGGGAAATGCCGGTGGGCGCCGAGGGGCGCGGGCTGGCGGGGGTGGATCGGGCGGCGCTGGGAATACCGCAAAACGAGAGCTATATAGCCGATTATGCGGCGCGGATGGGCATGGAAATTCCCGATATGGATTTCTATATCGCCTTTGCTTATTTCCGCATGGCCGCCATCCTTCAGGGGGTAAAAAAGCGCGCGCTGGAGGGCAATGCGTCTAACCCCGAAAAAGCGCTGGAGCTGGGGGCTTATGTCGGGCTGTTTGCCAAGGGCGGGCTATCGCATACGTAACCCTATCTCGGGATGATCAGCCGCGCGCTTAACCCGCCAAGACGGGCGCTTTGGGCCAATTCCAGCGTGCCGCCATGGCCGCGCGCCACATCTTGCGCGATGCTTAAGCCCAGCCCCACGCCGCCGATGCCGTTTTGATTGCGCGAATCATCGAGCCGCGAAAAGGGTTGCAGGGCCAGCTCGCGGTCTTCGGGGGCAATGCCCGGACCATCATCCTCTACCCGATATTCCAGAAACCGCCGCGAAAGGCTGACATGGATTTCCACGGTATTGGCATGGTGCAGTGCGTTGTTCACAAGGTTTTGCAAGGCCCGCGCCATCGCGTCTTTGCGCAGCACCACATTGCCGGTATCGGCGGTGGAATAGGTGACGGTGACAGGGATATCTCCAAGCTTTGCGGCCACCGCTTTGGCCAAGGCGGCGGGATCGGCGGGCTGGCCTTGCTCGGTGCGATTATCGCGCGCGAAGGCCAGAAATCCATCCAGCATATGCTCCATTTCGGCGATATCGGGCTTTAGCTCCTCGCCTTCTTCCATCATTTCGGCTGCCAGCTTCATTCGCGTCAGCGGGGTGCGCAGATCATGGCTCACGGCCGAAAGCATCTGGGTTCGCTGCTCCACCTGCCGCTCCAGCTTGCTGCGCATGCTCAAAAACGCCAGCGCGGCGCGGCGCACCTCGGTCGAGCCGGAGGGATGCACCGGCACATGCTGGCCCTTGCCGTAAGCCTCTGCGGCCTCGGCCAGACGATTTACCGGCCTTAGCTGGATGCGGAGAAACAGGATCGAAATCACCGTCAGAATGATGGAGGTAAATATCATCAGCACCAAAAGTTGATGCGGGTTATTGGCGGTAACGCGGCTGCGCGCGATCACCACTTCCAGCAGGCCTTTATCGGTCAGCACATTGATCGACACCCGATTGGGAAAGCTTAGCAGGTCCACCGAGATCGGCAATTCGATCTCCCGGTGCAGGGCCTGGATCAGGGTTTTGCCCGGCAGATCATAAAACACCACGCGGTCAGCCTTCAGGCTGGGGTTATCCGGGCTGAGCAGCAGCAGCATCTCCAGATTTACCGAGATTTCATCCAGCGCCGGTTTTGGGTCCTCGAAGCGCCCGACCTGCTCGATGGCGTAGTTGATCTCCAGAATGACCGATGCCGCCATCTGCTCGGTTACGCTTTGGAAATGCCGCTGGATAAAGACCTGCCCGACCACCAGCTGCAAGCCGATTATCGGCAAGAGCAGGATCAGAAGCGCCCGACCAAAGAGCGAGCGCGGCATGTATCTCTTGAGCCAGCCAAAGTTCATAGGTAAGCGTTAAGCGGCAACAGGTAATTAGGCAAGGGGCATTCATGTTCAACACCCGACACCAGCCGCGGATCGGCGAGGCGCAACCCCTGCAAGAGGGGCTGCGGGTGGTGACTGCGCCCAATGCCTCGCCGATGACCTTCACCGGCACCCAAAGCTATATCTTTGGCGAGGGCGAGGTGGCGGTGATCGATCCCGGTCCGGAGGATGAGCGCCATCTGGCGGCGCTGCTGAAGGCGCTGGAGGGGCAGCGGGTGAGCCATATATTCGTCACCCATTCCCATATTGACCATTCACCACTGGCGCGGCGGCTTTCCGAGGCGACCGATGCGCCGGTGCTGGGCTTTGGCCCGAGCGGCGCTGGGATGAGCGAGGTGATGCAAGGGCTGGGTGATCTTTCGGGCGGCGAGGGGGTGGATGCGGATTTCCGACCCGATATTTTGCTGGCGGATGGCGAGGTGATAACGGGCGCGGGCTGGGCGCTGGAGGCGGTGCATACGCCCGGGCATATGTCCAACCATCTGTGCTTTGCTTATGCGGGCGGGCTGTTTAGCGGCGATCATGTGATGGCGTGGTCTACCACGCTGGTATCGCCGCCGGACGGGGATCTGTCGCAATTTATGGCGTCATTGCGTAAGCTGCAAGCGCGGGGCGAGGCGCGGTATTTTCCCGGTCATGGTCCCGTGCTGGAAGAGCCGCAGGCGATGCTCGACTACCAGATCACCCACCGGCTGGAGCGGGAAGCACAAATTCTGGCAGCCCTGCCGGGGGAGGTGCCGGAGCTGACGGCGCGGGTGTATCAAGGGCTGGACCCTCGGCTATTACCAATGGCGGCGCGCAATGTTTTTTCGCATCTTATAGATCTTTGCCAGCGAAAAAAGGTGCGGACAAATGGGCCGATCCGCTTTGGCGGGTGCTTCGAGCTGATCAAATAGGCTTGGGCAGGCACCAACACGGGCTGCTATTCATTGCTTTGGCAAAAACAATTTTCGCAGTTTGGTGATTATCCTCTTGTCGCCCGAAACCGGCTTTGCTATATCGCCCTCACCAGCGCAATCGCGCAGCCTGTTCCGGCGTAGCTCAGTGGTAGAGCAGTTGACTGTTAATCAATTTGTCGTAGGTTCGATCCCTACCGCCGGAGCCATTTCATCCCGTTGTATACGATTAGAAACCCAAGCGCATAATCCTGCCCTCGGGGTTTGTGTTTGGTTCTACAAGCAAAAACGGCGGCATTTCGCCCAGCGATCAAACTATGCTTTTGCGAATCATTTTTGATGTGTATGTATTTATTAAATATAATATTTAATAAAACAGAACAAAGAGAACGATATGTCGAGCAAGCGCAGTGTATATGATGCAGAACCGATCCCCGAAGCCGCCCGCGAGGTGATTGACGGGCTGATGGAAAGCGGCGACCTGTTTCGCTACACCTCCAAAGTCTCGCAGGTAACGCTGCTGGAAAAGGAATTTGCCGCCTATATGGGCAGCAAATATGCGCTGGCGGTAAATTCGGCTTCCTCCGCGATCTACCTCTCGATGCTTTGCGTGGGCGTGAAGCCCGGCGATCAGGTGCTTATTCCGGCCTGGACCTTTGCGGCCGTGCCTTCGGCGGTTGTGCATGCGGGGGCGCTGCCGGTTTTGGTCGAGGTGGGGGAAAACCTGCGCATCGATATGGATGATTTTGCCGCCAAGCTAAACGGTAATATCGCGGCGGTGGTGATCTCGCATATGCGCGGGCATACCTCGGATATGGATGCGATCAAGGCGCTTTGTGACGAGCACGGCGTGCCGTTGGTCGAGGATGCGGCGCATTCCCTTGGCACGCTTTGGAATAATCGCAAGGTCGGCACTATCGGGGCTGTGGGCTGCTTCAGCTTTCAGAGCTACAAAATGGTGAATGGCGGCGAAGGCGGGATTTTGCTGACGGATGATGCCGATATCATTGCCAAAGCGGTGTTTATGTCCGGCGCTTATGAGCATAACTGGGCCAAGCATGGCTATCCCGAAGTGCCGTTTGAAAAATATCAAAACCAGTTCCCGCTGTTTAACC
>WFUK01000209.1 GCA_015485015.1 Paracoccaceae bacterium
GGACTTGATGTATAAGTGTTTGCCCAATCTAAAGCTTTCGGGGCTTGCCGCGCTCGTGACGCTGGCTTTTTCCCCGATTCAGGCTCAAGAGATTACCCTTAAATCGCTGGATGGAACCGTGTCTATGACCGGTGATCTGATTGAATTTGACGGGATTGCCTATCGTATTTCCATGCTGATCGGTGAAATATCGATCGATGCCTCGCAGGTGGTCTGCGAAGGCCCTGGCTGCCCGAACCTTATGGCGGACCAGAGCGAATTTGCGATTGCCGGCTCTAACGGGATCGGGTTGAACCTGCTGCCGACCTTGATCGAGGTCTATGCACTGGATCGCGGTGGTGATCTTGATGTGTCGGTGAATGCGGATGGCACTACTATATACAACGTGCTGGATCCTGACGGGGCGATTTATGCTTCGATCTCGGTGCAGGCTACGGATTCCATAGACGGGTTTTCCAAGCTGCTGGACGGCTCGGCAGCGATTGCCATGTCCTCGCGCGCGCCAAGTGCTGACGAAATAGCGGCGTTCGAGCTTTCCGGAAATGGCAGTCTGAATAGCGCTGCACAAGAAAATATCATCGCTTTGGACGGTGTGATTGCGGCGGTAAATCAGGATAATCCGGTGGATGTTTTGAGCCTTGCCCAGATTTCGGCTATTTTCGAGGGCGATATCACCAACTGGGATCAGGTCGGCGGTGCTACCGCGCCGATTCGGCTGTATCGCAGAAACGGCACCTCTGGCACCACTGTGGTATTTACCGATATCGGCTTTGCCGACGGGGATCATACCCTGACCGATGATGCTACAATATTGGCAACCGATGCTGCGGTATCGGATGCGGTGGCGGGCGATATTAACGGCATTGGCCTCACGAGCTATGCGCAAGAGCGCAGCGCCAAGGCGGTGGCGCTTCGCTCGGTTTGTGGCGGGCTATACGGGGCCTCTGAATTCGCGATCAAAACCGAAGAATATCCGCTGACCCGCCGCATGTATTTATATACAGCGCAGGGATCTGTCCCGAATGTCGCGCAGGAGTTTCTGGATTTTGCCAGTTCCGCTACAGCGCAATCCGTGATCGCGAATTCGGGCTTTATCGGGCAGAATGTCAGCCGCAATACGCTGGACCAACAAGGCCGCCGGATGGCACAGGCCATTGTATCGAGCGCAAATCGTTCCGAGTTGTTGCAGCTGCAAGACCTCGCGGCCAGCGTGCTGGATGCGACGCGCTTGTCGTTTACGCTGCGGTTTGAAGACGATGGCCAGCTCGATGCGCGCGCTTTGGCCGATGTCGAGCGGTTGGGCGCGATGATCCGCGACGGAGAATTTGCCAGCCGCCAGATTCTGGTTCTGGGCTTTTCCGACGATACGAATGCGGTGAATGCCCAGCTGAATGCGACGCAAGACATGGCCGAAACCGTGCGCGATGCGGTGGTGATCGCAACCGGACGCGCCAATATGGGGAATGTCCGCATTTCTCCAATCGGCTATGGGCGGCTATTTCCGGTTGGCTGTAATGCGACGGCAAGCGGGCGGGATAGTAATAACCGTGTCGAGATTTGGGTGAAATAGGCCGGGATGCCAAATAATTCAGGCTCAAAGGGGGCCAAGCTTATGAAAAGAATGTTTAAGGGTACATCCATTTTGGCGGCAGGCAGCGCGGTATTGCTGCTGGGTTTGGCGTCAGCTCAGGCGCAGACGGTCACTTTGCGCTCGATCAGCGGCTCTTTTGCCATGACAGGAACGCTCTCGGGCTTTGATGGCGAAAACTATTTGCTGAATGCCCCGTTGGGCGAGATCAAGCTAAGCCGGTTTGAAGTGAATTGCGAAGGGGATGATTGCCCGGATCTGTTTGCCAATCTTGATGAATTCGCCATTGCCGGCTCCAATACTATTGGCCGGCAAATGATGCCGGACCTGCTCGAAGCCTATGCCTTTAATCTGGGGGGCGATCTCGAGGTCGAGGTATTGTCAGGCACGCAGGTGAAATACACAATTCTGGATGCTGCGGGTGAAATCTATTCTACCATCACCCTTGATCTGGGAAGCTCTGATGATGCTTTTGCTGCGCTGGAAAGCGGCGAGGCC
>WFUK01000210.1 GCA_015485015.1 Paracoccaceae bacterium
GGCAAAGGCAATGCGGTGCATCTGGGCGAGCGGGATTGCTCGCTTCAGCGCCGGCATCAAAAGGTATTTGAGGAAGCGCCCTCGCCCGCGATTGACGAGGCCACACGGCAAAAAATCGGCAAGGTTTGTGCAGATGCGATTGCCGGAATTGGCTATGCCGGCGCGGGCACCATCGAATTCCTTTATGAAAACAACGAGTTCTACTTCATCGAGATGAACACCCGCTTGCAGGTCGAGCATCCGGTGACCGAGGCGATTTTTGGCATTGATCTGGTGCGCGAGCAAATTCGCGTGGCCGAAGGCTTGCCGCTCTCGTTTCAGCAATCCGATCTCGTCATCAACGGTCATGCCATTGAATGCCGGATTAACGCGGAAAAAGTGCCGGAATTCCGGCCGTCTCCGGGCACGGTGGCGCAATATCATGCGCCCGGCGGGCTGGGGGTGCGGATGGATAGTGCCATTTATGACGGCTATAAAATTCCACCCTATTATGACAGCCTGATCGGCAAGCTGATTGTGCATGCCGCTGATCGCCCCACCGCGCTGGCGCGGCTGGAGCGGGCGCTATCGGAGCTGGTGATCGAAGGGGTGGAAACCACCCTGCCGCTATTTGATGCGCTGCTGCGCCAAGAGGCGGTGCAAACCGGCGATTATACCATCCATTGGCTTGAGCAATGGCTGGAGACCAATCCGGAAATCTAGGCATTTCCGGCTAATGTGAATCGCCATTCGCTGTCTTTTGCCCAGCTCAAACGCGAATGACGGTAATTTGTTTGATGTGAACCGGAAAAGCTAGAGATGGAAAAACTCACGCCCGAGGTGTTGCTTTACGCTTACGCCTCGGGCGTTTTTCCAATGGCTGAATCCAGTGAATCTGACGAAATATTCTGGTTTAACCCCGAAAAGCGCGGGGTTTTGCCGCTGGACGGGCTGCATATCTCCCGCAGCCTGCGCAAAGTGATGAAATCGCGGCGCTATAAGGTGACCGCGAACCAGTGCTTTTCCGACGTGATCGCGGCCTGCGCAGACCGCGAGGAAACCTGGATCAACGCGGAAATCACCGAGCTATATACCGCGCTGAATAGGCTTGGCCGCGCCCATTCTATCGAGGTTTGGGAGTGTGGGGCGCTGGTGGGGGGGCTGTATGGCGTGTCTATCGGCGCGGCATTTTTTGGCGAAAGCATGTTTTCGCATCAAAGCAACGCCTCGAAAATTGCGCTGGTTGGCTTGGTGGCGCGGCTGAATTTGGGGGGGTATAGCTTGCTGGACATGCAGTTTTTAACCCCGCATCTGGCCAGCCTTGGCGGGGTGGAGATCACACGCGAGGCCTAGCAGGAACAGCTGGATTCCGCCGTAAAACGCATAGCCGATTTCAGCCGCCTGAAGGCGACAGACAGCTATTCGCTATTGGCGCTCTCGCTGGACGCGGCTTCGCAGGTCAAAACCCAGACATCATAGCGCGGATGGTCCAGCGCAGAAAGCGCGGGGCTAGAGGCAAACATCCAGCCATAAAATGACGGCTCTTCATTGCGGATATCGCGGATTTTCAGCAGGGCATAGGCGTCAGAATTGATATCTCCAACCGGATAGCGGCACGCCTCCAGGGTGACTTCAAGCCGCTCGAATTCCAGCGTTTCACCCACGGCCATGCTGAAATTATTGACCGCGCCGGTGATCCGGTCCAGCCCGCGCAGGATCGCGCCTGTGCCAAGGTCGGAATTGGCGCGGCGGTCGGTGTCAAAATTAAAAACCGGCACTTCCATCACATCGCCAAGCGTGGTTTCCTCGATCGTTGGCAGCGCCTCTTGGGTGATTTGCGCCATTGCCAGCGACGGAAACAGCAGTAAAATGGCGAAAAATCTATTCATTGGAGCCAGACCCCGAAGCGAACTTTATGAGCAGGTTCAACAGGCTAACCGATCCTTGCGTATATTCCACCTCGGCACCGGCTTCGAGCATATAATCCGAACCACCGGGCGTAAGCTCCAGAAAATTGCCGCCAAGCAGCCCTTCGGATGCGACTTTGGCTTCGCTATCTTCCGGTATTTCGATATCCGAACGCACGGTAAAGGTCGCGACCGCCTGATAGGTTTGGGTATCGAGTTCGAGCTTGGTAATAGTGCCGATCTGCACGCCGGCCAGATGCACCTCACCGCCGATATTCAGCCCCTCGGCGCTGCCGAATTTTGCATTCAGCTCATAGGAATCACCATCGCCGCCAAAGCCGACGGTCTGCCCTGCATAGGCC
>WFUK01000211.1 GCA_015485015.1 Paracoccaceae bacterium
GGCCAAGAAAAACCGTGCCTTTCAGGTTTATCTCGATACCTGCGTGAAATGCGGCGCCTGCACCGATAAATGCCACTATTTCCTTGGCACCTCGGACCCGAAAAACATGCCGGTGGCGCGCCAGGATTTGCTGCGCTCGGTCTATCGCCGCTATTATACCTTCGCGGGGAAATACTTCCCGTGGCTGGTCGGCGCGCGCGATCTCACCAAAGAAGTGCTGGACGAGTGGTATACCTATTATCATCAATGTTCGCAATGTCGCCGCTGCGCGGTGGCCTGCCCTTATGGCATCGATACCGCCGAAATTTCCATGGCCGCCCGCGAGATTCTGGATAGCGTTGGCGTGGGCCAGAAATATTGCAACGAGATTATCGCCAAGCTGAAGAAAACCGGCAACAATCTCGGGCTAAACCCCAAAGCGCTGGCGGCCACACTGGAGGATCTTGAGGAAGATCTGGAAGATGAAACCGGTATCGCGGTGAAGTTGCCGCTGGATGTGAAGGGTGCGGATATCCTGCTCATCACCCCCTCGGCCGACTTTTTTGCCGAGCCGCATATCGATGGCTTGCTGGGCTATGCCAAGGTATTCCACGCCGCAGGCGCAAGCTGGACGATCAGCTCTTATGCCTCAGAGGCGGCCAATTTTGGCATGTTTATCGGCTCTTATGAAAATATGCGCGAAGTGAGTTGGCGCATCCGGCAGGCGGCCAAGGATTTGGGCGTGAAGCGGATTGTGTTTGGCGAATGTGGCCATGCGTGGCGGGTGGGCTATTCCTTCCTCAACACCTTGGCCGGCCCGTTTGATTTCCTGGATCAAAATTATCCGATCCCGCAGCATATCATGGAATTCACTTCCGATGCGCTCGATGATGGAATCCTGAAGATCGACAAGTCCAAAAACGATGAATTTGTGATGACCTATCACGATAGTTGTAATGTGGCGCGTGGCTCTGCGATGGGTCGCAAAGAGGGCGGTCAATTTGATCTGCCGCGCAAGGTGCTTAAGGCCGTGTGTAATCACTATTATGATATGGAGCGCGATACGATCCGCGAAAATACCTTCTGCTGCGGCGGCGGGGGCGGATTGCTGACCGACGACCTGATGGATCTGCGCATCAAGGGCGCCAGCCCGCGTATGACCGCAATGAAACAAGTGACAGAAGATCACGGTGTTACCCATATGGCCGCGATCTGCGCCATTTGCAAAACCCAGTTTTCCAAGGTGATGCCAAAATATGGCTATGAAATGGACAACATCCTGTCCGTGCATCAATTGGTAGCCAATGCCGTCATTCTTGACGGGCAAGAAACAGATAACGCCGAATAGGCGCAGTGGAGGATTAAACCATGAATGACAATAAACACACTTTCCGGCGCTATGAAGAAGGCGAAACCCCTGACGATTGGGATCTGGAAGACAAAATTTTCCAGCAAGATACTTCGTATAAATGCCCGACCTATGTGCATAAAACCGCGCCTTGCTCCGGCTCTTGCCCATCAGGCCACGATATTCGCGGCTGGCTCGCCATCGCGCGCGGCATGGATAAGCCACCGGTAGAAGGTCAGGCGTGGCAGGAATATGCCTTCCACAAAATGACCGAGGCCAACCCGTTTCCGGCCTCCATGGGCCGCGTTTGCCCCGCCCCTTGTGAAAGCGGCTGTAACCGCAACGAGGTTGACGACTATGTGGGGATCAATGCGGTTGAGCAATATGTTGGCGATTGGGCCAATGCAAATGATGTGAAGCTCGCCGAAGCTGGCGCGGATACCGGCTTCAAGATCGCGGTTATCGGCGGTGGCCCGGCTGGCTTGGCTGCGGCCTATTTCATGCGCCAAGACGGCCATCAGGTTACGGTTTTTGAAGCCAATGGCAAGCTGGGCGGCATGATGCGCTACGGCATTCCGGGCTACCGGACGCCGCGCGATATGCTGGATACCGAAATTGGCCGCATCACCGATATGGGCGTTGAAGTGCGCCTCAATACCAAGGTTGGTGTTGATGTATCGGTGGCTGCGCTTGAAGATGAATATGACGCGATTTTCTGGGCGCTGGGCGCACAAAAAGGCCGCCCGCTGCCCATTCCGGGCTGGGAAGGCACCGAAAACTGCATCGATGGCGTTGAATTCCTCGACGCCTTTAACAAAGGCTGGGTGGTTGGCACCGCCAAGCGCATTGTGGTTGTTGGCGGTGGTGATACCTCGATCGACGTGGCCTCTGTGGCCCGGCGCTTGGGCCATGTAACCAATGTTGCAAAAACCGAGCATGCCGATGGCACCGTGATTGATTTCACCGCAAAAGACGCGGCGAGTGTGGTGGCCCGCGAAGGTATGCACGCCACGCTGACCTCGCTATTCCCGATTGAGCAAATGACCGCCGCCGAGCATGAGCGCGAAGACGCCAAGCGCGAAGGTGTGGACATTAAAGGCTCGGTTATGCCGCTTGAGGTGATCAAGGACGAAAACGGCAAAGCCACCGGCTTGCGCATGTGTGAATGTGTGATGAAAGGCAATGCGCCCGAAGCCATCGAAGGCACCGAATTTGTGATCGAGGCCGATATTATCATCGCCGCCATCGGCCAAGCCGGTGATTTTGAAGGCATTGACGGCCTGGATAACGGCCGTGGCTTTATCGATATCGAGGGCGGCTATAAGGTAAAGGGCAAAGACAAGCATTTTGCCGGCGGCGACATTTTGAAGCCGCACCTGCTGACCACCGCCATTGGCCACGGTCGCGTTGCGGCTGAAACCATCGCTGATTATCTCGATGACGGCAATATTGCCAAACGCCCGAAAATCGACATTGCCAGCTTTAACCTGCTGGAAGAGCTGCACGAGCGCGGCCATGATCCGGCCCCGTTCCCGCATCCCGGTGAAGTCCGCGGGACCGATGAGGCCGCTTATGCGGTTCACAATTACGAAGATCGCTCCGATGGCCAGATCATCAAACACACCGAGCTTTACAAGGGCCATTTCCCTTATGTAGCCCGCGAGGTTCGGGACGAGGTTCATATCGAGGGCGACAACGTGCTGGGCAACTTCGAGGAGCGCATCATTGCGTATTCCGAGGAGCAGGCACAGGCCGAGGGCGAGCGCTGCATGTCTTGTGGCATGTGCTTCGAGTGCGATAACTGCGTGATTTATTGTCCGCAAGATGCTGTATCGCGCGTGAAGAAAAGCGATCGCACCATTGGCCGCTATGTGGAGACCGATTATGATAGATGTATCGGTTGCCATATTTGTGCCGATGTTTGCCCAACCGGCTATATCCAAATGGGTCTTGGAGGATAATCATGAATAAGCTGCTGACATCGCTGCTGGTAATGGCAGCTCTTCTGGTATCGCCCAGCTATGCGCAGGGGTTGTTTCCGGACATCCCCAAAGCGCTGGGCGAGCCCCACCCTGAAGGCAATGAATTCTGGCGGATCAACCATCCGGCGCTATTGGCGCATGATCGCGATCTAACGGTGCTGGAAGGTATTCGGGATATTGATGCCTCGCTCAAAAGCTGTGTTGCCTGTCATGCGGTTACCGGTCCCGAGGCCGCGCCGCTGCCCGTCACCTATGATTCACCGGAGTTCTCTTGCCGGGTCTGCCATGACTACGTGGCCGTGAAAATCGATTGCTTTACCTGCCACGCTTCCACACCGGAAGAGGCAGACTATGCCGATGTTTTGCCAAGCTATGGCGGCACAGCGGAAAGCCTTCGTGCCTATCTTGAGAGGATATCGCAGTGATTATTCCGACCGAAAATCCTAACGGTGCCGAGATCTCGCGGCGCGACATTCTGAAATCCGGTGCGGCGCTGGCAACGATTACGCTGGCTCCCGGGGTTACGCTCATGGCTTTTGGCGGCAAGGCCAAGGCCGCTGGCGACGATGGCTTGAAGCCAAACGCGCGCTGGGGCTTGCTGATTGATGCTGCCAAATGCCCCGAAGATTGCTCGGCCTGTGTTTCGGCCTGCTCCACCGAGCAGGGCTGGGAAAATAACGGCCTAAGCACCGATCCGCAATGGATCCGCAAGGTGACCCTGCGCGAAAAAGAAACCGGACGCACCAATTCTTTGCCGGTTATGTGCCAGCATTGCGAAGCGCCGCCTTGCGTCGATGTTTGCCCCACAGGGGCCTCCTTCAAGCGCGAAGACGGCATCGTGCTGGTTAACCGCCACACCTGCATCGGCTGTCGCTATTGCATGATGGCCTGCCCGTTTAAGGCGCGCTCCTTCGTGGCCGAGCCAGTCACCGGCCAGCGCACCAGCACACCGCGCGGCAAAGGCACGGTTGAAGGCTGCAACCTTTGTGTGCATAAAATTGACCGCGGTGACGGCACCACCGCCTGTGTGGAGGCCTGCACCGCCACCGGCAATAACGCGATGATGTTTGGCGATCTGAACGATCCGGAAAGCGAAATCGCCAAGGCCGTATCCACATATGCAAGTGTTGAGCTTCGCGCCGATCTCGGCCTGAATCTCGGCGTTCGATATCAGAATATCTAAGGGGACATCATGGAACGGATTGTATATCGCGAGCTAAGATCTACCCCGAAGGTTTGGGGGGTTATGGCCCTATGCGCGGCATTTGTCGGCGCGGCGGGGATCGAGGTATTTTATGTCGAGAAATATGGCTCGATCATTACCGGCCTCAATAATCAGATCGTCTGGGGGATACCGCATGTTTTTGCGATCTTTTTGATCATCGCGGCCTCGGGGGCGCTAAATGTATCGTCAATCGGCTCGGTATTTGGTAAAATGGCCTATAAGCCGGTGGCCCGCCTGGCCAATCTGCTGGCGATCTCGCTGCTGATGGGCGGCTTGGCGGTGCTGGTGCTGGATCTTGGTCGGCCCGACCGGCTGATTATGGCCATGTATACCTATAATTTCACCTCGATCTTTGCCTGGAATATCCTGCTTTATTCCGGCTTTATGGGCGTTGTCGGCATTTATCTTTACACTCTGATGGCCCGCGGCGTTGATCCGCGCGCGCTCAAGGCGGCAAGCTTGCTGGCCTTCGTGTGGCGCTTGGCGCTCACCACCGGCACCGGCTCTATCTTTGGTTGGCTGGTGGCGCGTACGGCTTACGACTCAGCCATCATGGCCCCGATGTTTATTGCGATGTCGTTTTCCTTTGGCATGGCGATGTTTATGCTGGTGATGATCCTGACCACAAGCATCACGCGGCGGGTTTATTCGCCGGAATTGCGCACGCGGCAAGCTCGTTTGCTCGGCGTGTTTGTAGCGGCGGTGCTTTACTTTGTGATCGTGCATCACCTTAGCAATATCTATCTCGCTAAGAAAACCGCGTATGAAAGCTGGATTCTGCTGAATGGCGGCATTTACACATGGCTATTTTGGGTTGGGCAAATCTTGATCGGGGGCATATTGCCGATGATCCTGCTATTCCACCCCAAGATCGATACCAAAAAGGGCTATGTATTGCTGGCGGCCTTGCTGGTGGTTATTGGCGGCTTCGCTCAGCTTTATGTGATTATCATTGGCGGGCAAGCTTTCCCGCTGGATATATTCCCGGGTTTCGAGGTTTCGAGCAGCTTTAGCGACGGCGTGATCAATGAATACAGCCCGACGCTTGGCGAATTCATGCTCGGCTTTGGCGGCATTGCTTTGGCCTTGATGATCGCGGGGCTTGGCATGAAGTTTTTGCGCATTGTGCCGGATAACCTTTCGGATGATAATGTCGATCCGGCCGCCTTGGCCGATTAACCTTCCGGAGGCTTCATGAAGCTGCACCCGTTTTCCAAATTCGTGGCCATTCTTGGCCGCGGCAAAACCAAGCAACGCGCGCTGACTTTTGAGGAAGCGCGCGAAAGCATGTCTATGATCCTGCGCGGCGAGGCTGAGCCGGAGCAGATCGGCGCATTCCTGATGCTGCTGCGCCTCAAGGAAGAAGCCCCGAGCGAAATTGCCGGCTTTACTCAAGGCACGCGCGATGTGCTGGAGCGGCCTGCCAAGATGCCCGAGGTTGATCTCGATTGGCCGTCTTATGCGGGCAAGCGGCGGCAATTGCCGTGGTTTTTGCTATCGGCATTTTTGCTGGCCAATAGCGGCGTGCGTGTGATGATGCACGGCGCTTCCGAGCATACGCCGGGGCGGGTTTATACCGATGATGTGCTGGAATATCTCGGCTTTCCGATTGCGGGATCGCTCACCGAAGCCGCGGGCCATATCGAGGCGCGCAATTTTGGCTATACCACGCTGAAGGTGCTTTCACCCAAGCTTGATGCGCTGATGAACCTGAAGCCGCTATTGGGCCTGCGCTCGCCGGTAAACAGCTTTTCGCGCATGATCAATCCGTTTGACGCGCCGGTGCAGCTGATCGGTATTTTCCACCGTGGCTTTATGGATATCCACACCGGCGCGGCGGCGATTCAGGGCCAGCCTGTATGCAGTGTTTTTCGCGGCGAAGGCGGCGAGGTCGAACGCCGACCCAATAAACCAACGCAAGTTGGAACCACGATTGACGGCGGCGAAATGCAGCTCGAAACATGGCCGCAATTGCTGCCCGAGGGGCATCAACCGCCCGATGAGGCGATGGATATCTCGGGGCTGGTTGCCCTGTGGAAGGGCGAAATGGAAAGCGATTATGCGGTGGCCTCCGTCACAGGCACCTTGGCGATTGCGCTGAAATCGCTTGGCAAAGCCGACAGCATGGCAGCGGCGCAAAGGCTGGCCGAGGAAATGTGGGCCGCGCGCAACCGTGATTACCTGCCGCTCAAGGCTTAGGCCATGCCTCGGTTTTTCATCTCTGCGGCGCATAAATCATCGGGCAAAACCGTGGTTTCCACCGGGCTGGCGGCGGCGCTTAGCCAGACCCAGGACGTGCGCAGCTTCAAAAAAGGGCCGGATTATATCGATCCGATGTGGCTGGGCGCGGCCAGCGGGCAGCCTTGCTATAACCTTGATTTTAACACCATGCCCGCGCCAGAGCTTCTGGCGCTTTATACCAGCCGCGCGCGGGGCGATATCGCCTTGATCGAGGCCAATAAAGGGCTTTATGACGGGGTGAGCCTTGACGGGGCCGACAGCAATGCCGCCCTCGCCAAGCTGCTAAAAGCGCCGGTGGTGCTGGTGATCGATACCGTTGGCACCACGCGCGGCATCGCGCCATTGCTGGTCGGCTATCAGGCATTTGATCCGGAGGTGAATATCGCGGGGGTGATCCTGAACAAGGTCGGCGGGCCGCGCCACGAGGCCAAGCTGCGCGCAGCGGTGGAGGCCTATACCGATATTCCGGTGATCGGCGCGATAGGCAAGCACGCAGCGCTCGAAATTGGCGAACGGCATTTGGGCCTGACCACGCCCGAGGAAACCGGAGCGCTAAGGGCCACTATCGACGAAATTGGCCGCATTGTTGGCGGCGCGGTGGATCTGGACAAATTGCGGCGCATCGCAGCTTCGGCACCGGTTTTGCCGCCGAATATCCAGCCGACCTCCAAGCGCGCTGCACAGATCAAAATCGGCATCGCCCGCGATACCGCCTTCGGATTTTACTATGCCGATGATCTGGAAGCACTAGAGGCCGCAGGCGCGGAATTGGTGTTTTTCAATACCCTGCATGATGCGCGCTTGCCGCAAATCGACGGCTTGTTTATCGGCGGCGGTTTTCCCGAAACGCAGATGAAAAAGCTTGAGGCCAACGGCGCTTTACGGGCTGATATCAAGGCAAAGATCGAAGCCGGATTGCCGACCTATGCCGAATGTGGCGGCCTGATGTATCTTTGCAAGAGCTTAAGCTGGCACGGCGAAACCTGCAAAATGGTGGGCGCGGTGCAAGGGGATGCGGTGATGAATGCGCGGCCTCAAGGGCGGGGCTATACGCGGCTGAAATCCCTGGATGGGCTGTGGCCGGCGGGCAGCGAGGTTTTGGCGCATGAATTTCATTATGCGCGGGTGGATAACCTGCCAGCCGATACCGAATTTGCCTATCAGGTGCTGCGCGGTCATGGAATCGATGGCAAAAATGACGGGGTTTTGGCGCATAACATGCAGGCCGGATTTTGCCATTTGCGCCATTGCGACGCCACCCCTTGGGCCACACGGTTTGTCGAATTTGTGAGCCGCAAATTGGCCAAGGCCTAGGTAACCCTCTGTTTGAATGAAACTTTGCCTCCCCATAAAAAAAGCCCCGCCCAAAAGGCGAGGCTTTCAAAGCTATCCTAGGAGGGATCAGCTCTTTTTGATCTCGAACAGGTAGATGTTACCTTCGGTGTTCGAGCTTAGCAATTCATTGCCGGTCTGGTCACAAAAGGCAGCAAAGTCAGCTACGGAGCCGGGATCGGTCGAGCGGATTTCCAGAACTTTGCCTGCTTCCATGCCTTTAAGGGCTTTTTTGGCTTTAATGATGGGCAGCGGGCAATTCAGGCCTTCTGCATTAAGGGTTTGGTCAGCCATGTTGGTGAGCCTTTCTTTGGTGGTTAGATAAACAGGTTAATGTCGGATTTGGTGGCAACGTCGATATAGGTGGCCGCGCCGCCCAGCTCGATGCCATCAATCATGTCTTTGCGATCCATTTCAAACAGATCCAGCGTCATTTGGCAGGCGATCATGCGCACGTCGGATTCAACAGCCGCCTCGCGCAGGTCTTCGATCGAAGCCACGCCTTTTTTCTTGAACAGGTTTTTCATCATGGTGGTTGCGCCACGGTCAACACCCGGCAGTGCCGAGACGATATTCGGCATGGCCATATGCATGCCGGCCATCGGCATTTTCATGGCCGGATTGCCCAGCGTGGTCATTTTCAGATCCAGCTTTTTATTCAATAGCGGCAAGCCATAAAAGGTGAAAAACATGGTAACATCCAGATCCATCGCAGCAGCAGTTGTGCCGAGGATGAAAGGCGGATACGCCCAGTCAAGCGAACCTTTTGTTACAATAATGGACATGCTTTTCGCGTTGCCAAAATCTCCGTCAGCCATGATTCTTACTCCCGTTTTGATTCCCAGCTTTATAAATTAGAATTAATGAATACTAAAAAACGGGCCAGGTCAAGAATGGTGGTGCCGCAGGCCCGAAAAATTGACAGATTATTGCAAATATGCGCGCTTTAGGCGCATTTTATTGTTTTGCCTTCTATAGATTTTGTCATATATGCTGACGTCCATAATCGATTTTCAAATAAAGCAGCGAGCAAATCGCGCTAGAATCACCAAGGGAGAGACAAATGCTAGACGGATTCAGAGATTCCATATTAGAGAACCCGGCGGCCTATATGATGTGGGGCGGATTGCTGATCGGCACCATTCTGGGCTTTATCGTATATCGCACCAACTTTTGCGCCATGGGCTCGGTGTCGGATTTGGTTAATTTTGGCGATTGGCGCCGTTTTCGCAGCTGGGTATTGGCGGGGGCGACCGCAATTGTCGGGGTTTTTGCGCTGCAAAGCATGGGCGTGATGAATCCGTCTGACAGCATATATATGACCCCGATGTTCACCTGGGTCGGCTTTATCAGCGGCGGCTTTATTTTCGGGGTTGGCATGGTGCTTTCTGCCGGCTGTGTTAGCCGCAATCTGGTGCGGGCGGGGTCTGGCGATCTGCGTTCGGTGTTGGTGCTTACGGTGGTTGGTGTTTTTGCGTTTATGACCATTGGCGGGCTGCTTGGGCCGCTTCGGGTATGGTTTGTCGGCTTGGGCACCACCAATTTGAGCGATCTGGGTATGGGCGGTCAGGGCTTTGGCGATCTGCTGGGCAAAATCTCGGGTATGGAATCTTCGCAAGCC
>WFUK01000212.1 GCA_015485015.1 Paracoccaceae bacterium
AAGGCCGAATCCGAGGCCGATTTGGCGACCAGCATTAACGCCACAGCCCCCGCAGCCATGGCCAAGGCCGCCGCTGAACGTGGCCTGCGGTTTTTGCATATTTCGACCGATTATGTATTTAGCGGGCAGGGGCGAGACGCGCGAGATGAGCAAGCGGCCACCGGCCCGATCAATATTTACGGCGCAAGCAAGCTGGCCGGAGAACAAGGCGTGCTGGCGGCCAATGGGCAGGCCATGATCCTGCGCACCTCTTGGGTTTTTTCGGAGCAGGGGCAGAATTTTGTAAAAACCATGCTGCGGCTCGGCCAAACGCGAGATCGGCTCAGCATAGTAAACGACCAAATCGGCGGGCCAACCTCGGCGGCCAGCATAGCCGCAGCGCTGATGAAAATGGCCAAGGCCGGCGGAGCGGGCGGCATATATCATTTCAGCGGCGCGCCCGAAACCGGCTGGGACGGCTTTGCCCGCGAAATTTTCCGGCAGGCGAAAATGGAGGTGGCGGTTGAGGGCATTCCGAGCGCGGATTACCCCACGCCCGCCAAGCGGCCGCTATACTCGGTGCTGGATTGCACAAAAATAAAACGCGAATTTGGCATATCCGCCCCCGATTGGCGCGCGGATCTTGCGGATGTATTGGAGGCTTTGAAATGACACAGCGCAAAGGGATTATTCTGGCGGGCGGCTCTGGCACCCGCCTATATCCGGTGACCATGGGGGTCTCCAAACAAATGCTGCCGATCTATAACAAGCCGATGATTTTTTATCCGCTTTCGGTGCTGATGCTGACCGGCATTCAGGACATCGCGATCATCACCACCCCCGAAGACCAAGCGCAGTTCAAGCGGCTGTTGGGCGATGGCACGCAATGGGGCCTGCGGCTTACCTATATCGTGCAGCCCAAGCCCGAAGGGTTGGCGCAGGCCTATATTCTGGCCGAAGAGTTTCTGGATGGCGCACCCTCGGCAATGGTGCTGGGGGATAATATTTTCTTTGGCCACGGGCTGACCGAAGTTTTGCAGCAAGCCGATGCGAAGGCAAGCGGTGGCAGTGTATTTGGCTATCAGGTATCTGATCCCGAGCGCTACGGTGTGGTGGCGTTTAACGAGGCGGGAGAAGTGGTTTCGATCATTGAAAAGCCCGAAAATCCGGCCTCCAATTTTGCAGTAACAGGGCTTTATTTTCTCGATAGCACTGCGCCGGAGCGGGCGCGGCGGGTGCAGCCCTCGGCGCGGGGCGAGCTGGAAATAACCACCTTGCTCGAAATGTATCTGGATAAAAACGAGCTGGATGTGAAAAAGATGGGCCGTGGTTATGCGTGGCTGGATACCGGCACCCATAGTTCCTTGCTCGAAGCCGGAAATTTTGTGCGCACCTTGGAAGAGCGCCAAGGCCTGCTGGTGGGCAGCCCCGATGAAATCGCCTATGATCAGGGCTGGATCAGCAAGGCGCAGCTGGCGAAAAATGTAAAACCGCTGTCCAAAAACGGTTATGGCCAGCGTTTGCAGAAGATTTTGGAAAAATAGCGCGGGCTACTTGGCCATTTTGATCTGGTTTTCAACATGGACAACAAACACCTCGGCATTGCGACGATCGGGAAAAAACGATTGATAGAGCTTGGCATAGTCCAGAAGCTCGTCAAGACGGGCATCGGCCTTTAGCGCCTGCGAGATAAAACCCTGCATGTCCATATTGCTGGTCAGGGCGCGGTTAAGCGCGGTTCTGGCTGTGTCGAGGGTATCGTCAGGGTAGTCTGAAAACCGCCGCTTCCAAAGCTTGAACATAGGCTTTAACGCAGCACTGCTTGCGGTATGATTAAGGCTGCGCATCTGCGCTTGCATCCCCGCATAAATATCGGCGCCAAGGTCTGGCACGAGGCCGGGCAGGGCGCTGATTTGCACGCCGGTCATGCGGGGCCAGCTTATGAGGTCGGAAAGCAGCATATTCAGCAAAAGCGCCACGCGGTCCGGCTTGGGGAGTTTTTGATTTTGCGCAAGGGCAAGCGCGGCCACCGGCAAAATAGCCCAATGCTCGGGGGCGACCGGCTCTGCCAGAATGGCCGATGTTTTTGTGACCAGCTTTTTGTCAAAAACCGTGGCTGCCTCGCCATTAAACGAAGCGCAGGCGCTTTTGAATATATCGGCGGCGATCCTTCTGAACTTGGCATTTCCAGCACCGGTGGCGGATTTTGGCACGCGATCCACAATTTCGACAAGCGCACGGGCGACGTTTTTTCGGTCATCTTCCGAATAGGCCCCGAATTCACCAAAATCCTGAATAATCTCGCGGGAGCTTACGATGCGAAGGCCGGATCGATCCGCGTATGCCGTTAGCTCTTGGTGGATACCGGCCCAGGATTCCTGGTGGGTTTCTTTGGCGAAATGATAAAAATCCGCCATTTTATCGGTGGTTTTCGAGCGACCGGACCAGAAGGAATCATGCAAGGAATCGCCATGCCGGATTTTGACATGCAGCTCGTTTTCGGCGCAGTCCACCTTGGCCAAGGCTTCATAATTCAGCAGCATATCGG
>WFUK01000213.1 GCA_015485015.1 Paracoccaceae bacterium
GAATTTCCTAACCTCGTATTCCCTGCTATTGATCATCGGTGCGCTGATCGCGCTGCTCTGGGCCAATCTGGACTTGCTTTTCCCTGTCGCCGGAGAGCCGCACTACTATATAGATTTCTATCATAAAATGGTTGATTTTGTGATCTGGGAAGACGCGCCGATCGGATTTCTGGAAGAAGGCCGGCGGATTATCACCCCGCATTATCTGGTGAACGATCTGCTCATGGCGCTGTTTTTCGCCATAGCCGGTAAGGAAGTCTGGGAAGCGGTGGCGCTGAAATCAGGCTCGCTGCGCGGCAAAAAGGCGGTTACGCCGCTGATCGCTACTATGGGCGGCATGCTTGGCCCAATCACGGTATATCTCGGCATTGCCTATTTTCTGGGTTCCACCACCTTTGATGCGGTGTCCAATGGCTGGGCTGTGCCGACCGCTACCGATATTGCCTTTTCCTATCTGATCGGGCGCATGGTATTTGGTGCGGGTCATCCGGCGGTGCGGTTTTTGCTGCTTTTGGCGATTGCGGATGATGCGATCGGGCTGGTGATTTTGGCGATCTTCTATCCCTCGGCCGAGCTGGCACCTTTGTGGATATTGGTTTCGATTGGTTCGGGCGTTGGGGTTTATCTGCTGGCAAACTGGCTGCCCCGGCGGCTGGATCGTGGCAAGGCGGCGCGTCCGGCTTCCACATGGATGCGGCAGAAAGCCAGCTTTTGGCCCTATCTGCTGGCGGGTTGTATTTCCTGGTATGCGTTTATGCGCTCGGGCATTCACCCCGCGCTCGGGCTATTGGCGATTGTGCCGGCCATCCCCCATGCCGAGCGCGCCTACGGGATGTTTTCGGCTGCCGAAACCCATCTGAAAGACCTGCTGAACACCATCGAGCATGGACTAAAACATCCGGTCGAGATTATTCTGTTTTTCTTTGGCCTGTTTAATGCCGGTGTGCAGTTTTCGTCGATGGGCGAGGCCACATGGCTGGTTTTGGCGGGCTTGCTGATTGGCAAGCCTTTGGGGATCTTTATCTTTGGCTGGATCGGCGCCCGCCCGCTGGGCTTTGGGCTGCCCGAAGGGATGCGGAGCTCGGATCTGTTTGTGCTGGGCTGTGTGGCGGCGATCGGCTTTACGGTGGCGCTGTTTGTGGCCTCGGTGGCCTTTCCGGCAGGGGATGTTCAGGATGCGGCCAAAATGGGCGCGCTCTTCAGCTTTGCCGCCGCGATTGTATCTTTGATTGCCGGGATGCTGTTTCGGGTCGAGAAAAAGCCGGGCTGAGCTTCGGGCTTAAATCCCTACCAATCGGTTCTGAATATGTTAAGGTAGCGGTGGTAGGAAGGATCGTCAGCCTGTCGTATTTAGTGAGTCGGAATGCTAAAATTTCAAAATGTCAGCAAGTCCTTCTGGACCGGCACCCAGCGCAAGGTGATCCTTGATCGCGCCAGCTTTACGGTGGAGCTGGGGCAGTCTTTGGGCATTCTGGCCGAAAACGGCACGGGCAAAACCACGCTGATCAATATGATGGCGGGGCTGGAAAAGCCCGATGAGGGCGATATTTTTCGCACCTCCCGCATTTCCTTTCCGCTGGGGTTTATGGGGGGCTTGGTGCAAAAGCACAGCGCCGCCGAAAACGCCCGCTATATCGCCCGGCTTTATGGGCTGGACCCGGATTATATCGAGGCGTTCTGCCGCTATCTGGTGCATCTGGATGAATATTTTGACCAACCGATGAATACCTATTCTTCGGGCATGGGGGCGCGGGTTTCATTTGCGTTGCTCCTCGCGCTGGAATTTGATATATATCTGATCGACGAAGGCATGCCCGGAAGCACGGATGCCGAATTTAACCGTAAAGCGGGGAATGTTCTGCACGAGAGGCTGACCAAATCAACCGTGATTATCGTGTCTCATTCGCCGGTCATTCTGGAGCGATATTGCACACGGGCCGCCGTGCTGCGCGATGGCACGCTCCATATGTTTGATTCCCTCGAAAAAGCAAAAGACATGTACGATTATGACGCGTGAACCCAATGCCGCTTCGCCCCTGCCAACGCAGCAAAAAGCCACCCCGCCAGAGCCGGGCACACCGGCCTATTTCCGCATGGCCCGCCGCAAAGCCGTGCGTATGGGGCTTTCACCCAATAGCGGCGAAGAAGCCGCCAAAATGCTGGA
>WFUK01000214.1 GCA_015485015.1 Paracoccaceae bacterium
AAAGACAGCTTTCGCCCCGATTTCCTCTATCGGCTGAATACGTTTCAGCTCAACTTGCCTGCGCTGAAAACCCGTGGCGAGGACGTGATTATAATCTTTCAGCATTTCATCGCGCAGGTGGCCGAAACCTACGAGATCGCCCCGCCCGAACTGACCGCCAGCGACACCGCCGCGCTACTGTCTTATGAATGGCCTGGCAATGTGCGCGAGCTGCGCCATGTGGCCGAGCGCCGGGTGCTGGCGGCACGGCGCGGGGGTGGCTCGGTTTCGGCGGCCCTGCGCTTGCAAGATAGCGAAACCGAAATCCCCGAAACCCTGCGGGCCGCCGTTGCCGGCTTTGAGCGCACGCTGATTTGCAAATCCATCACCGCCCATAACGGCAAAATGGATGCGGTAGCCGAGGCGCTTGGCATTGGGCGGCGGACGCTGAATGACAAGATCGTCAAGCTCGGCATTGACAAAGACCGGTTGTTGGAAGAATAGAACATAATCCGGGCACCGGTTTTCGGATCAAATGGGGCGACAAAACAAGATTTCGGCACATCCTCCGGCACATCCCATGTGATTCAGAATAGCATCGCGATTCTCTAGCGCGCTGATTTCCGCAGGGCGATTCCGGCTATGCGGGCGGATTTCTTCATAGGCGGAGCTTGTCACCTGTTTTACCCTCCCCCCATTGAGGCCCAGACCCTTGGGCCAGATTTCTGGGAGGAAACCATGAAGATTTTCAAAACGGCGGCTGCGATCGCGGCTGTGTCACTGTCTTTTACCACAACAGCACAGGCCCAAGAGGCCAATTACATTCTGGCAACCGCCTCTACGGGCGGCACCTATTACCCCGTGGGTGTGGCGCTGGCGACCTTGGTAAAGGTTAAGCTCCAGCCCAAGCAAAAGATCGCCATGTCGGCGATCAGCTCGGCGGGATCGGGTGAAAATGTGCGCTTGCTGCGCGAAGGCGAGGCACAATTCGGCATTATGCAGGGGCTTTATGGCTATTATGCCGCCACCGGCACTGGCCCTCTGGCCGAAGTCGGCCCGCAAGAAAACCTGCGTTCGGTCACTATGCTGTGGCAAAATGTAGAGCAGTTTGTGGTGGCTTCGGATATGGCTGAAACCGGCACCGTGGCAGACCTGACGGCGCTAACCGGCGAAAGCATGGCGCTTGGCAAGCAGAATTCCGGCACGATCGGCTCCAATGCGGCGCTGCTTTCGGGGTTGGGGGTAGATATCCTCACGGATTATGATCTGGTATATGGCGGCTATGGTCCCTCGGCTGAAGCGCTGCAAAACGGGCAGGTCAAGGGCGTGGGCATTCCAGCGGGCATTCCCACAGGCGCGGTTAGCCAGCTTTTTGCTTCAGCGGGCGACAGCGTAACCATGCTGAATTTCACAGATGAACAAGCAGCGGCGGCAGACGGGGGTCGCGGGTTATGGACAAGGTTTGTCATTCCCGCGGGCACCTATCCCGGCCAGGAGGCTGATGTAAACACCATCGCCCAGCCTAATTTTCTGGCGACCAGCGCGGATGTATCAGAGGAAAACGTCTATCTGATCACCAAAACCATCTATGAAAACCTGCCGTTCCTGCAAGCCATTCATCCGGCCACCAAAGCCATGATGATTGAGCGCGCCATCGCAGGCCTGCCTCTGCCCCTGCACCCCGGCGCGGCACGGTATTATGCCGAAGTGGGCATAGATATCCCTGCCAATCTGATTGCCGAGTAATCGGATAGCTACCACCTGATCCGGAATTTCCGGGTCAGGTAATTTTGTGCGAAGAGGTGCAGCATGGCCGAGTCCAACCAGCAATCAGACGAACCCGCCCGCCGGGTTGCCAGGGGTCGGGCTTTGACCGTTCTAACGACATTTATGGCATTGTTTGCCCTTGCACACCTATATAACGCGTTATTTCCCGTGGTGTCGGAATTTCAGCGTAACGCACTCCACTTTGCCGGATTTGCCTTTCTCGCCGCGTTTTCCTATCCGCTTTTGGCCAAGCGCTCCA
>WFUK01000215.1 GCA_015485015.1 Paracoccaceae bacterium
GGATGCACCGATCGCCGAGCAGCCGCCGCTTGAGGCTCCCACAATATCGGCCGCTACGGGCTGGTCTGGCGACACCGCATTTGACCCGAAATCCTTGGCGGCGATCCAATCCTTTATGCAGCCGCTAGACGCGCGCCAACAGGCGGATACCCCGCGCGATGCCATTTCGCAGCTTCTCGCCTCGGTGCCGTGTTCGCGCCTTGCTGCCACTTTTATTCCGGAAACCGGCATGCTGGAGCTGCGCGGGCATATTCCCGATGAAAGCGTGCGCGCCCCGATCCTGACCGCGATCCAGCAGCAGCTTGGCGAAAGCATTCCGGTAGGTGGCTCGATGATTGTGCTGCCCTCGCCGCAATGCAATGTGCTTTCTACCATCGAAAATATCGGATTGCCACAATCCAGAATGCAAAATAACGACCCCAAAGAACTGGGCGCTTCCACCCAGCTCACCACCTTCACCTATAGCGAGGGGGATCGGGTGATTATCAAGATGAAATCCTATGATTTTGCCGCTTATGTCTATGTGGATTTCTTTGATGTTAGCGGGCGGGTGCTGCATTTGCGGCCCAATTTTGCCGAGCCGCTGCAATTTTACGAGCCGGATTCGGATATCTCCATCGGCGATGACGGCAATGATACCCCCGCGATCAAGCTACTCGTGAAGCCGCCTTTTGGCCGCGAGCTGGTGGTGGCTTATGCCAGCTCGGTGCCGCTCTATGAAGGGCTGCGCGACCCGATTGAACCTGCCACGCCCTATCTGGAGTTTTTGCGGGGCCGCATTGCCGAGGTAAAGGCGGAGAATGCCGATTATAAGGGAGATTGGGTTTATATGTTTGTCGAAACCCAACCCCGGGCCGCTGATTAACGGTGGCACGCCAAACGCAAGGTCAGCCTTGCTTTCGGGGCGGGAATATGCCTTTCTGTCCGGCAAAGTTTTACCAGATACGAGATCATTATGGCTGACCTGTTTACCTTTGCTAATTTTGCCAATCTTGGCGTTTTGATATTTTTGCAAGCCGTGCTTGGCTTTGACAACCTGCTCTATATTTCAATCGAATCCCGCCGCGCCCCGCCGGAAGAGCAGGCGCGGGTGCGCAAGCTCGGGATTCTGATCGCGGTGGCGCTGCGCATTGTGCTGCTTTTTGTGATGATGCAGCTGATCGAAGCATTGGAAGCGCCGTTTTTCACCCTGAACTGGACAGGGGTGATCGAAGGGAACTTCAATTTCTCGGTCTTGGTGTTTTTGTTTGGCGGCGCGTTTATTATGTATACCGCGGTAAAGGAAATCAGCCATCTTCTGGTGATTGAAAACATCGAAACCTCCATGGATGAGCAAAAATCGAAATCCGCAGCATCGGTTATTTTGATGATCGTATTCATGAACCTGATTTTCAGCTTTGATTCGGTGCTCTCGGCATTGGCCATTACCGATGTATTCCTTGTGCTGGCCACGGCGATCCTGATCTCCGGCGTTGGCATGATGCTGCTGGCGGATACGGTGGCGGAATTCATCAAGAAAAACCGGATGTATGAGGTGTTGGGCCTGTTTGTGCTGTTGATCGTCGGCATTGTGCTGCTCGGCGAAGGCGGGCATGTGGGCGAGCTGAAGCTGTTTGGTTTTGCGGTGCAACCCTTGGATAAAACTACATTTTACTTCTCGATTGCCGTGTTGTTTATCGTGCAGGCCATTCAATCACGGTTTCAAAAGAAACTGGCGCTGCAACGCCTGAAAGCGGCGAATGACTAGAAAACCACAGCCAAACCCTATATATGTGGAAAAACAGCCGAGCGGAGCCATAAGCCTATGACCGAAAAAACCATCCAGCGCATTGCCTATTGGGTATTGCTCGCCCTGATCTGGACCGTGGCGGCGGGCAGCTACGGGTGGATTTCCTGATGGGGTCGCAGCGTTTTCGCGGGGAAAACAGCCCCGACACCCCCGATGGACAATCCGCCATCGAGGCCCCGCGCCCGGCCAAGCTGCGCTTGCGGCGCAAACCTGGCGGCATGGCGATTTTTTTGATGTTTGCCGCGCCCTTTCCGCTATTGCTGAACGGGCTGGGCAAAATCACCGATGCCGCCCCGATCGAGGCCGCGATTTCTTTTGGCACCTATGCGCTATTTGTGCTGGCCGTATGGACCTTGCGCGAGGGAATTAAGGCCGAAGCGGCTTATAACGAGCGCAAAATCGCCCGTCCGCCGATGTTTCCGCGCAAGCTGATTGCGGCGCTGCTTTCAGGTGGGGCCGTGCTTTTGGCCGCGTGGCTGGGCTGGGGTCAGGGGCTATTTGTCGGCCTTGGCTTTGGCGCGCTGGCGGTGGCGGCGCATCTGGTGGCCTTTGGCTTTGATCCGATGCGGCGCAAGGGCTTGCCCGGCTTTAACGAATACGAAACCGACCGTGTAGCCCGCGCTGTGGATAAGGCCGAAGCGATTATGGCCGAGATCGAGGAAGCTGCCGAGGGCATTAACAATCGCGCGATCACCCGCAAGGTTTCTAGCCTGCTCAACGCGGTAAAGGAAATGCTGCGCACGGTCGAGCAAGACCCGCGCGATCTAACCCGCGCCCGCAAATATATGGGCGTTTATTTACAAAGCGCACGGGATGCGACGATTAAATTTGCCGAGCTGAACCAGCGCGGCAAAAACCCAGCAAAACAGGCCGAATATATCGGCTTGATCGAAGATCTGGAAACCAGCTTTAATGGCGAGCGCGCCCTTATGCTTCAGGATAACCAGTCCGATCTGGATGTCGAAATAGAAGTGCTGCAAGAACGATTACAACGCGAAGGCCATTTGGCCAAAGATTAGACCCATAGGGAGAAATTGTTATGACCGAAGACGTGCGCCAAAAGGCCGAAGTGACCCTGAAGGAAGTGGAGGCCGTGACCGCCACCCTGCTGCCCGAGCCAAAGGGCGAGCTGATCGTGATTGATCAGGCGAATGCCGCTGAAAAGGCCGAGATTGACAGCGCCATGGGCGAGCTGGATATGGGCAATACCCAGTCCATTATCCAGTTTGGCTCCAAAGCCCAAGCCGAATTGCAAGTTATTTCGCGCGAAATGCTGGCCGGTGTGCGCAACAAAGACGCTGGCCCTGCGGGCGATGCCCTGCGCTCGATGGTGACCTCGATCCGTGGGTTTTCGGTGGATGAGCTGGACCCGAACCGCACGCAAAGCTGGTGGGAAAAACTGATGGGCAAGGCCAAGCCCGTGGCGCAATTCATGGCGAAATACGAGATGGTGCAAGACCAGATCGACAAAATCACCGAAGAGCTTTTGAGCCACGAAACCGTGCTGCTGAAGGATATCAAATCCCTCGACAAGCTCTATGAAAAGACGCTGGATTTTTATGACCAGCTGGCGATCTATATTGCGGCGGGCGAGGAAAAAATCAAACTGCTCGACGAGGTCGATATTCCGGCCCAGCAAAAAATCGTTGAGGCGGCCGACGATAATGATGGCGTAATTCTGGCGCAAGAGCTGCGCGATCTGCGCGCGGCGCGGGATGATCTGGAGCGCCGGGTTTATGATCTGAAGCTAACGCGGCAAGTGACGATGCAATCGCTGCCTTCGATCCGCTTGGTGCAGGAAAACGACAAATCTCTGGTCACCAAGATCAATTCGACCTTGGTCAACACCGTGCCACTTTGGGAAACCCAGCTGGCGCAGGCCGTTACCATCAGCCGCTCACGCGATGCCGCCAAAGCGGTGCGCGAGGCCAATGATCTGACCAACGAAATGCTGAAATCCAACGCCGCTAATCTGAAGATTGCGAACCGTGAAATCCGCGAGGAGATCGAGCGCGGCATTTTTGATATCAACGCCATCAAGCAAGCCAATGCCGACCTGATCGAAACCATCCAGGACAGCCTGCGCATTGCCGACGAGGGCAAAGCCAAGCGCGTCGAGGCGGAAAAAGAGCTACAAGCGATGGAGGCCGAGTTGAAATCGACCCTCTCCGCGGCCAAGGCCAAAGACACATCTTTCGGGAATACTGTCGGTAGCGCCGCCGACTAATGCGGTGGACACATATATCAATGGCGTTGGCCCTCGGGGCCTGCGCCACAACAGTGCCGGAAACGCCGGCCACCGAATTTGACCTGGTCGAATATTACCGCGCCGCCGAGGCTGAAATACGGGCCAATGGCGGCATGCGCACCGAATACGCCCCCGCCGATGCTATTTTTACCCGTCAGGAGCTGGCGCGCAATTTCATGCGCATCGCCATGTTTGACGAATTCCAGACCGTGGATGGCCGCTATGTCCCCAATGAATCCCCCTCTAATTTGCGAAAATTCGACCGCCCCGTTCGGGTTCGGGTGGTGAATGGCGGCTCAACCACCATCGCCGCCAAAAACCTGAACACCCAGCTCGTGGCGCAATATACCCGCCGCCTTGCGCGGATAACCGGCCTTGACATGGCCCTTGCCAATGATGGAGAGCGCGCCAATATGGTGGTGTTTTTCCTCAATAAAGCCGAGCAGCCGCGCATGGCCCGCCAGCTTGGCCGCTATATCACCGCCCCGCCGCGCGAGGTGGAGGACGCCTTTGCCAACAGCCCGAATGATCTGCTATGCGGGGCGTTTTCGCTCTCCTCCGAGCCTGAGCCGGATAGCTATACCGCTTCGGTAATTCTGATAAAATCAGAGCATAGCCCCGAGCAGCGTTCGGCCTGCGTTCAAGAGGAAATGGCGCAGGCCTTGGGCCTGACCAATGATAGCGCCCTCGCCCGCCCCTCGATTTTCAACGATGACGAAGAATTCGCCAAGCTCACGGTTCATGATGAATTTCTGCTGCGAATACTATATCATCCGCGCCTGCGCTCGGGAATGAGCGCGGCAGAGGTTCGCCGGCTATTGCCGGCCATTATCAGCGAAATCTGGTAACAATATCATTGTAAGGCCGGATATGAGAGCTTACATTAGAAGCTGGAATATATTTTAAGGAGGTCCCGCATGGGCATTTTTGATTTTCTGGGTGGCGAATTTATTGACGTCATCGAACATACCGATGACACCGATGATACCCTTGTCTGGCGCTTCGAGCGGCGCGGCAACGAAATTAAATACGGCGCCAAGCTGACCGTGCGCGAGGGTCAAGCGGCGGTTTTCATCCATGAAGGCCAGCTTGCGGATGTATTTTCGCCCGGCATGTATATGCTGGAAACCAACAATATGCCGATCATGACCACCCTGCAAAACTGGGATCACGGCTTTCAAAGCCCGTTTAAATCCGAGATTTATTTCATCAACACCACCCGCTTTCAGGATCTGAAATGGGGCACGAAAAATCCGATCATGGCCCGCGACCCGGAATTTGGCGTGGTCCGCATTCGCGCCTTTGGCACCTATACCATCCGGGTTTCTGATCCGGCGGTATTTATGCGCGAGATCGTTGGCACGGACGGGGAATTCACCACCGACGAAATCAGCAGCCAGATCCGCAATCTGATTGTGCCGCGCTTTACCAATACCGTAGCCAGCAGCAAAATTCCGGTGCTGGATATGGCGGCGAATATGGAAAGCCTGAGCCAGATTATCGAGGAGCAGGTATCACCGCAACTGGCGGAATACGGCTTGGAAATGCCGGTATTTTTGATCGAAAACATTTCCCTGCCCGCTGCTGTGGAAGAAGCGATGGACAAGCGCACCTCTATGGGTGTGGTTGGCGATTTGCACAAATACACCCAGTTTGCCGCCGCCGAAGCCATGGGCGATGCGGCCAATAATCCAAGCGGGGGCGGCGGCATGGGCGCGGGCCTTGGCATGGGTATGGGCATGGCAATGGCGCAGAATATGGCCGGCAATATGGCGCAGCCCGCAGCGGCAGCCGCTCCGGCCCCTCCGCCTCCACCTGTTGAAACCGTCTGGCATATTGCGGCAAATGGCGCCACCACCGGCCCGTTTTCCCGCGCCGCCCTTGGCCGCATGGCCACCGAAGGCACGCTGACACGCGAAACCACCGTTTGGTCGGCCGGGCAGGATGGCTGGAAAAAAGCTGGCGAGATTAACGAGCTGGCGCAGCTGTTTACCATCATGCCGCCGCCGCCGCCCGCATAAGGGCTTGTAGCGCCTCTGAAATTCCGCATACTGGCCCCGAAATAATCATCCATTTCGGGGCTTTATTA
>WFUK01000216.1 GCA_015485015.1 Paracoccaceae bacterium
AAGCGCCCCGAGGTGAAGGTGGTGGTGCTAACGGGCTACGGCGCGATTGCGACAGCGGTGGCGGCGGTGAAGATCGGCGCCAATGATTATCTCTCCAAGCCCGCCGACGCCAATGATATCACCAATGCGCTGCTGGCCCTGCCCGATGATAAGCCCCCGCCGCCCGAGAATCCGATGTCGGCGGACCGGGTGCGCTGGGAGCATATCCAGCGGGTGTTCGAGCTTTGTGATCGCAATGTTTCGGAAACCGCAAGGCGGCTGAACATGCATCGCCGCACGCTACAACGGATTTTGGCCAAGCGCAGCCCGCGCTAATTTTCGCGGGTTAACCCTTCGTTAAGGCTTAGGCGGCAGTTTGTAGGGATGCAAACCCAGCTTCAGCCCGCTCTAGACCATATCGAAACCGCAGGGGTAAAAATCCCCTATGATCCCTCGATCATCACGCCCGCGATTCTGCGCGCGATCCAGCAGGGGTATTTCGAGGCCGAGGAAGCGGCGCAAATTCCGTATATTGTGCAGGCGGATGATGTGGTGCTGGATATCGGCGCGGGTATCGGTTTTATCTCGACCCTGATTGCGCGCCGCGCCAAGAAGGTGATCTCGGTCGAGGCCAACCCCGATTTGCTGCCGTTTATGGAGGCGCTGCACCGGTGCAACGGCGCTTTTAATATTGAGCGGCTGAATGTGGTGCTGGGCAATCCCGGGCTGGGCGAGGCGGTGTTTTATCAGCGCAAGGATTTCTGGATGGGGTCGCTTTCGCCCTCGCCCAATGCCTATGTTTCGACCGTCACGGTGCCGGAGATGAGCCTGAATGGTCTGCTGAAAGAGGCGGGGGTGACGATGGTGGTTTGTGATATCGAAGGGGCCGAATCAGTGCTGTTCGAGGCGGTGGAATTTTGCGATGTCAGCCGCGTTTATCTTGAATTGCATGATCATATTACCGGATTAAAGGGGGTGGCGGCAGTATTTTCAGCGATGGCGGAAAGAGGTTTTGCCTATGATCCCCGCTTCTCCAGCGGTGCGATTATCCTGTTTCGCAAGGTCGAACCTGCCGAAACCCTGCGGCCTTATGCGCGGGCTTAGGCCAAATTCAGCGCCCGCAACCACCCGGCAATTGACGGATGGATAACGCTAAGTTACACTATGTTACAGTTGTGTATAAACACAATTATAACATAATCTTGCGCTACTTTGAACGCAGGAATAACGATTAAATTATAGAGAGGGACTTCTATGAAAATTGTTTTTGCACTTTTTGTGCTTTTTGTAAGCTCTGCCGCCGCTCAAGCTCAAAACCGATGGGTGACGATAGAAAACGTAACCGGCGTAACCATGCGCGAATTTTATGCTTCCAACCGCGACCAGCGCACATGGGGTCGCGACTGGTTTGGCTCTCAAATGCTCTATTCGGGGCAGTCATGGGAGTTTAACATCGATGATGGCTCCGGCTATTGCATCTATGACCTGAAAGCGGTTTTTGTGGATGGTGACGAAGTTACCTCCATGGGCTTTAATGTTTGCGAACTTGGCACTTGGCGCATTCGCTAAGGCCGGCACAGATCCATTATAAAAGCCTGCGTAAAATTCCTGCGCGGGCTTTTATATTGCCTGCCCCTTGAGCAGCCTTGGCAAATCTCCCGATAGCCCTGCGGCCTCGCGGATGAATTTTTGCCGCGCCGCCGGAATGGCATTCACCACCCCCAGCCCCGCCACCCGCGCCGCCCGCAATATCGGGTTACCGTTGGAAAACAGGTGGTTAATCAGGTCGGTCGAGCCGGCAAGAATCGCCGTATCCACCCCGCGCCAGCGGGCATAGCGCTCCAGCACCAGAGGATTGCCGATATCCTCGCCCCGCCGCGCCGCCTCCAGCAGCACCTCGGCCAGCGCCGCCACATCGCGCAGCCCCAGATTAAGCCCCTGCCCCGCCAGATAATGCACCCCGTGCGCCGCATCCCCGACCAGCGCCAGCCGCGCCTGGCTGAAATGCGTCGCGACTGTCAGATCC
>WFUK01000217.1 GCA_015485015.1 Paracoccaceae bacterium
AAAGCCGTCAAGCTTGACTAGGCTCAGCATATCCTTGGTGCGCTGCATCGCCTCGCCCTTTGGCACGCCCTCGCGCAGCAGCCCGTAAGCCACGTTTTTTTCCACGCTCATATGCGGGAAAAGCGCGTAGCTTTGAAACATCATATTGGTGGGGCGCAGGTTGGCCGCAACGCCGGTCATATCCTGCCCGTCGATCTCTATGGTGCCGCTGGTCGGGGTTTCAAAGCCCGCCAACATGCGCAAAAGCGTGGATTTCCCGCAGCCCGAGCCGCCAAGCAGGCAAAAAAGTTCGCCTTGGTAAATATCGAGCGAGACATCATCCACCGCCGCCAGATCGCCAAACATTTTGCTGATGCCGCGAATGCGCACAAAAGGCTGATCCGTGCCTGCGCGCCAGGGTTTTGCCTCGGCTGCCAGAATATGTTCGCTCATGCTTCCCCCTGCGAAAAAGGGGGCGCAAATCTGCGCCCCCGATGGCTTATTGGCCGGTTTTTACCCGGGTCCAAAGCCGCGTGATGGTGCGATCGGTGCGGGCATCATAAACGGTAGAAGCCCAAAGCCCCGCCTTGGCGGCCTCGGTCGGGAAGATGCCCGGATCGGAAGTGATTTCCTCATCCACAAGGCTCATCGAGGCGGCATTGCCATTGGCATACCAAACATAATTGGTAATATCGGCGGTGATCTGCGCATCCATCACAAAGTTGATAAACGCATGTGCCGCATCCGGATTTGGCGCATCGGCAGGAATGGCCATCATATCAAACCATTGCAGCGCGCCTTCTTTGGGAATCACATAGGCGATTTCGACGTCATTTTCGGCTTCAGCCGCCCGTGCCTGAGCCTGAAAAACATCACCCGACCAGCCCACAGCCACGCAGGTATCACCATTGGCGAGATCGGAAATATACTGCGAGGAATGAAAATAGCGGATATTTGGCCGCACGGTTTCGAGCAGCGCCGCACCGGCTTCCAGATCGGCCTTATCGCTGGAATTCGGGTCCAGCCCGAGGTAATTCATCGCCGCAGGGATCATCTCTGTTGGCGCGTCCAGCACCGAAATACCGCAATCGGCCAGCTTGGCAGAGGTCTCGGGATCAAAGATCAGGCTCCAGCTATCAACCTCGTAATCCTCGCCCAAACGCTCAGCCACCGCCGCCACATTATAGCCAATGCCGGTGGTACCCCACATATAAATCACGGCATGTTCGTTATCGGGATCATAGGCCGCCGCGCCCGCCATCAGGTCGGCATCCATATTGGCAAGGTTTGGCAGCTTGGATTTATCCAGCGGCATATAAACCCCCGCCGCGATCTGGCGCTGCAAAAAATCGGAGGTCGGCACAACGACATCATAGCCCGAGCTGCCCGCCAGCATTTTCGCTTCCAGCACCTCGTTGCTATCATAAACATCATAGGTCACTTCAATGCCGGTAGCGGCGGTGAATTTTTCCAATGTGTCTTCGGCGATATAGTCAGACCAGTTATAAATCCGCAGGATATTTTCCTGTGCCTGAACCGCACCCGCAGCGGTAAGCGCGATCAGCGCGGTAGTTAAGCGTAATTTCATATTCATGCTCCCTGTTGAAATCATCTACCCGGAGTTTGGGCGGGAATGCCGCGCGAAGGCAAGCAAAATTTCTAAACGGTGGTCAGATAGGTCGATACCTCAAAATCGCTCATCCTTTGGGCGAAGCGGTTAAATTCCTGCCGCTTCATGGCAGCAAATACCTTGCAAAATAGCGGATTCAAATGCCGGCTCAGGGCGTCATCCGCTTCAAAGGCTGCAATCGCTGCGGCCCAATCTGCCGGAAGCTGTGGCAGATCTGCGGCGTAGGCATTGCCTTTTGTTGCCGCTTGCGGCTCGCCCTTGAGCGCCAGCCCTTCCAGCACCCCTGCCAGCAAAACGGCCAGCAAAAGATAGGGGTTGGCATCCGCCCCCGCCACCCGATGCTCGATCCGCCGCGCCTTCGGGCTGCCGCCCGGAATGCGAATGGCGCTGGTGCGGTTTTCATAGCCCCAGCCGATGCCGGTAGGGGCGTGGCTATCGGGTGTCAGCCGACGATAAGAATTCAGGTGCGGCGCAAAGATCAGGGTCGAGGCCGGCATCAGGCGCAAAAGCCCGTTGATGCAGTGCCGCAAGGTATCGCTGCCCGCCTCTGTGCCATCGTCAAACACATTGCGCCCCGCTTCATCGAGCAAGCTGAAATGCACATGCAGCCCGCTGCCCGCTGCCTGCGGATAGGGCTTGGGCATAAAGCTGGCCGCCAACCCCTGCGCCTTGGCTACGCCTTTGACGATGCGCTTGAAAAACACCGCATTATCTGCCGCCTCCAGCGGATCAGGCCCGTGTAGAAGGTTGATCTCGAATTGCCCCGCGCCGCCCTCGGAAATGGCCGCATCCGCCGGAATGCCATAGGCCGCGCAGGCGGCATATACCGCCTCGAAAAAATCGCTGAAATCATCAACATTATCAATCGCCAGCATCTGCGCCTCGGCTTGCGGCGGGATCGGGCCGGGCTTGACCAGATAAAACTCCATCTCCACCGCCATTACCGGCGTCAGGCCCAGCGCCTTTAGCCGCCCCGCCACGCCCGCCAATATCTGGCGTGGATCAATGGCGGACGCGGTGCCGTCTTCATCCGCCATGACCAGCGGCACAAATTGCGCCGCGCCGCTTTGCCATAGCTCGGGCAGCGCGCCTTTGGGCGTGGGCAAACACAGGCTATCGGCATCGCCGCTTGCATATATCAGCGGACTAT
>WFUK01000218.1 GCA_015485015.1 Paracoccaceae bacterium
GTAAATCGCCCGCATCGGTGGCAAACAGGCGCTGGCCGTGGCCGGCATATGTTTCGCTGCCAATATCTGTCCATTCGGTCACCTTCGCCAGCTTGATCTCGTCAGAGCCCTTGGGCGCATCTGGGTAGCGGGTGGGAATAAAGCCAACCACCTCGCCGCCATTGGCCCAGGTGATTTCCACCGGCGTCCAGACGCGATCTCGCAAATCGCTTGGCTCTTCAAATTTCAGCTTCTGGATGGCATCAAACGGCACCCAGTAATAATTGCCGTTCATCACCAGCTCCAGCACCGGTCCCAGCCGCATATCGGCATCGGCAATCCATTCAAATGCCGCACCATCGGCGCTGCCCGATACCGCAGGCGCTTCCTCAAACGCCTTGGCGCGCGCTTCGGCGGCGGCGGCATGATCACCGCGCGCATTGGCACCCAGCGCCTCCACCAGCATGGCGATCCAGTTTTCCGGCTCGCCAAAAATCATCGGAGCTTTTTCACCGGCAAACACCTTTTCGCGCACCAGCTCACAAATAATCGCCTCGCGGTAAGCCTGCACCATCGGCAGGGATTCCGCATCCATACCGCCGCAAACCTTAAGCTGCTTTACCGCGCGCTCCCATTCGCCCAGCACGGCAAAAAGCTGAAACAGGAATATCCGCTGCTTCACATCGGACGGGTCTTTTCGCACCCGGTCCATCAGCGCGTCCAGCGTGTCGGACAAGGTTCCGGATTTCAGAATTTCTTCGGCAGACATGAAAAGCCCCTTTCCAATAACAGCCATTCGCCCAAGGCCGAAGCCATGGGCGAATGCTTGCTTGATCTGGCCAAAAATATGGCCCTAAAGCCGCTAAACGGCGTAGGTGGCCGTATTTTTTACGCGGCTCCATTCGGCTTTTTTCTTGTCCACCATTTTGCCGGTCGTGTCTTGCGCGGTGTATTCGATCTTCATCGCGCCGTATTGCATGGTGATGCTTTCTTCACACACATCATCACCATCCGAGCCGGACCATTCGATATCCTGCACCATCACCAGCTTGAACTTAAACATCATGAAGGTAACGCCGGAATCGGTTTCGGAACCACCAGAGCGACGCAGCTCTACCACCGCCTCGTCAAAGTGACGCCCGGTAACCAGCTGCTGGAAAAGCCCCGGCGAGCCAAGATCGGTTTTTTTGGTGAAGCTGAATTCCTTGAACGTGGCCTTGCCGGCCCCGCCGCCGCCCGTTGCCGAGCCGATATTGATATTGTTTTCAGCGCCGATGGTGAAGCTCAAAAGCTCCCATGCGGCTTTGCCGTCTTTGATCATCGCAGCGTCCAGTGTCTCTCCCGGAACTTTCTGTGCGTCTGCCGAAGCGGTGAAATACATAAATGCGTCAAAAGCCATGGTAATCTCCTATTTCATGGTGTCTCTAATTTGTTGAGTCGGGCCGCGGGAGGCGCACCCCCCGAAGCGTTGTTATATCACCAGTTATTTCTTCTCGGAGGGCAGTTTCGATACCAATCGTAACGAAACAGACAGCCCTTCGAGCTGGTAATGCGGGCGAAGGAAAAACTTCGAAGAGTAATACCCGGGGTTGCCCTCGATCTCTTCGACGACCACCTCAGCGGCGGCCAGCGGTTTTTGAGCCTTTACCTCTTCCGACGAAATGTCGGCATTGAAATCCACGTAATCGTCAATCCAGTCCTGCAACCAGCGTTGCATGTCGTCGCGCTCCTTAAACGAGCCCAACTTGTCTCTTACGATACATTTCAGATAGTGTGCGAAGCGGCAAGTTGCAAACAAATAGGGCAATCTTGCGCCTAAATTTGCATTTGCGGTTGCGTCCGGATCATCATATTCGGCGGGTTTATGCAGGCTTTGCGCCCCGATAAAGGCCGCCATATCCGAATTTTTACGGTGAATAAGCGGCATCAGGCCGTTATTGGCCAGCTCGGCCTCGCGGCGGTCAGAAATGGCGATTTCGGTCGGGCATTTCATATCCACGCCGCCATCATCGGACGGGAAGCTATGGGTCGGAAGCCCCTCGACCGCGCCCCCGGATTCAATGCCGCGAATGCGCGTACACCAGCCATATTGCTTAAAGCTTTTGGTGATGTTGGTCGCCATGCCATAAGCCGCATTCACCCAGGAATACTGGCCGCTATCCGCGCCCTCGGTATCCTCCTCAAAGGCAAATTCCTCCACCGGATCGGTTTTGGCGCCATAAGGATGCCGGCCCAAAAAGCGCGGCATGGCCAAGGCCAGATATTGGCTATCCTGGCTTTCGCGAAGCGAGCGCCAGGCGGCGTATTCAGGGGTCGAGAAAATCTTGGTCAGATCGCGCGGATTGGCCAGCTCGTTCCAGCTATCCATCTGCATCAGGGTCGGGCTGCCGCCGGTGATGAAGGGCGCATGCGAAGCCGCTGCCACTTTGGACATCTCGCCCAGAAGCTCGACATCGGGCGGGGAGTGATCAAAATGATAATCGCCAACCAAACAGCCATAAGGCTCGCCACCAAACTGGCCGTATTCTTCTTCATACAGCTTCTTGAAAATCGGAGACTGATCCCACGCCGTGCCCTTGAATTTGCGCATGGTTTTGGACAGATCTTTTTTCGAGATATTCAGCACGCGGATTTTAAGCTGTTCGTCGGTCTCGGTATTATTCACCAGATAAGACAAGCCACGCCACGCGCTTTCCAGCTTCTGGAATTCGTCATTATGCAGGATTTCATTGACCTGCGCGGTCAGGGTTTTGTCGATCTCGGCAATGATGCCCTCGATCGTGCGCAGGGCATCATCGGATACCAGATCGGTATTGGCCAAAGCCTGCTCGGCCAGGGTTTTTACCGCTTCTTCAACCGCCGTTTTGGCGGTATCGGATTTGGGCTTAAATTCTTTTTGCAGCAGATTGGCAAAATCATCATTGGCAAAAATGCTCTCGCCAGCTTGGGATTCCTGTTCCATTTCGGCCATTATTCTGCCTCCCCATCATCAGATTTCGGCTTGGGGGTCGAGGCCAGCGCCTTTAGCAAGGTCGGGTCCTGGGTGATCTTGCTCATCAGGTCTTCCGCGCCGGTTTTGCCATCCATATAGGTCATCAGATTTGAAAGCTGGGTGCGGGCCTCCAGCAATTTGCGCAGCGGCTCCACCTTGCGGGCAATGGCGGCAGGGCTAAAATCATCCATGCTTTCAAAGGTGATATCCACCGCCATATTGCCCTCGCCGGTCAGGGTATTGGGCACGGTAAAAGCGGCGCGCGGCTTCATGGATTTCATCCGGCTGTCAAAATTATCAATGTCGATCTCGAGGAATTTCCGGTCCGCGACCGAAGGCAGCGGCTCTTCGGATTTGCCCGAAAGATCCGACATAACCCCCATCACAAAAGGCAGCTGCACCTTTTTGGAGGCGCCATAAAGCTCCACATCATATTCGATCTGCACCCGCGGTGCCCGATTTCTGGCAATAAATTTCTGACTACTAGCCATATCTTTTACTTCCTTTTCTGATTTTCGGGGAAGTCCCCGCTTAAATTAATACCCGTCTTCGTCTTCCAGCCCGCCAATGGCGCGCACTTGGTTCATGCCGTCCGAAGCCATGTCTTTCATGATGGTAACAAAATCCGCCGCCACCAGCCGCCGCGCCCGCTGAAGCAGGATCGGCACCGGGCTTGAAGGCTCGTTACGGGCATAATATTCACAAATCTTGTCGATCATCCGCGTGACATCATCACGGGTCTGGATCGCCCCCGACACCGGAGCCGACACGGGCGCATGGCCAGCGCTTTCCACGGCCGGCGCGCCTGCCTCATCGACCTCGGCCTCATCGCCGTCAGCGGCACCAAGCACGCTGGAA
>WFUK01000219.1 GCA_015485015.1 Paracoccaceae bacterium
AAATACCAAGCCGATTGGTGGTCTAAAAAACACTTTGACAATGGCTGAAAACTTTCTCGCCAAAACTGACGACACCGATAAACAGATTTCTGTTGACCTTGATGAAATTCGTGTTGATGGATTTGATTTGTAAGCGCTGTCCCGCCCCCACCTTACGCCGCGCAGCCTAATCTGCGATTTGATCCTTTCTGATTATAGGAAGGAGTTAATCATGGAAGCTACATCGGAGCTACGAGTGGAGTCCGGGCTGAGGACCGAGGTATTGTCTACGCCGAAGGGGCAGCGGCGGTGGCCGGATGAGGTGAAGGGTCGGATTGTGGCGGAAACGCTGGTTGCGGGGGTGACCGTCAAAGAGGTGGCGTTGCGGTATGAATTGCAGCCGCACCGTGTTTCGGAATGGCGGCGGTTTGCACGAGAGGGGAAGCTGGTGCTTCCGGCACTTTCGGGGGCAGTTTTTGCGCCGGTGGTTGTGGAGGCCACGCCTGAGCCTACAGCGGTTGTTGCTCCGCCCATCGAGCTGGCCAGCGGGGGCGTGACGTTGCGGCTGGATGGGCAAACACCAGCAGCGCGGATTGCCGAGATTGTGCAGGCGCTGGAGGTGGCCTCGTGATCTTTCCGTCCAATCGGGTGCGGATATTTGTGGCGACGGAGCCGGTGGATTTTAGGAAAGGCCATAACGGGCTGGCGGCGCTGGTGCAGAGCCATTTGCACAAAGATCCATTCACCGGTACGGTTTATGTGTTTAGATCAAAGCGGGCGGACCGGCTGAAGTTGCTGTATTGGGATGGGTCTGGACTGGTCATGGCCTATAAGCGGCTGGAGGATCACGTGTTCAAATGGCCCGCCATTTCCAACGGTATGATGCGTCTAAACCATGCGCAGTTTGAGGCGCTATTTGCGGGGCTGGATTGGCGCAAAGTTTACGCTTTGGAGGCCCGCCCACCAGCTGCGGCAGAGTGAATCACGGGGGCGTTTAGGCGGGTGTTTACGGGCTGGATTTGCTATAAAACGGCCATGATGAGCCCCACCGATCTTCCTGATGATATTGACGCGCTGAAGGCTATTATCATGGCCTCCGAGGACAGAAACCAGCGTAAGCAGGACTGTATTGACAGGTTGGAAAAGCTGGTAGCAGACTTCAAGCGGGCCCTGTTCGGGGTGAAATCCGAGAAAATCAATCCGGAGCAATACGAGCTGGCGCTGGAAGACATTGAAACGGCTATGGCGGCCATTCACGCCGAGAATGAGGCGATTGATCCCCCCAAGACTAAGCCCGCCCCCCGTAAATCCAATCGAGGCCATTTACCCAAACACCTGCCACGCATCGAAGAAATAATTGAGCCTGACAGCACGCTCTGCATCTGTGGTGCAGAGCGCCATATCATTGGCGAAGACGCCTCGGAACGGCTGGACATCATCCCCGCCCAGTTCCGTGTGATTGTGACTCGCCGTCCCAAATACGCCTGCCGATCTTGCGAGGCCGGCATCGTGCAAGCTCCCGCCAAACCTCGACTGATCGAGGGTGGTATGCCGACCGAGGCCACCGTGGCCAGTGTGATTGTCAGCAAATATGCAGATCATTTGCCGCTTTACCGCCAAGCCCAGATATACAGCCGCCAAGGCGTCGATCTGGACCGGTCCACATTGGCATCATGGGTTGGAAAGGCGGCATTTGAGTTGAAGCCGGTATATGATTGCCTGCTGGCGAACCTCAAGCAATCCAGCAAGCTCTTTATGGATGAAACAATCGCCCCCGTGCTGGACCCGGGACGCAGAAAAACGAAGACGGGCTACTTCTGGGCACTGGCCCGCGATGACCGGCCCTGGCTGGGGCAGGCCCCTCCTGGAGTGGCATTTACCTATGCATCGGGGCGTGGCGGCAAATACGCGACGGAAATTCTGCAAGGCTTTGACGGCATCCTGCAAGTGGACGGTTACGCCGGTTACAACCGCTTGCTCGACCGGCAGAAAAACGGTGATATCCAATTGGCCTACTGCTGGGCGCACGCACGGCGCAAACTCCATGACGTGGCCAAGGCCAGTGCCGCCCCCATCGCGCAAGAAGGCCTGAAACAGATCGCTGCCTTCTACCGGATTGAAGCCGAGATCAAAGGCCAGCCTACCGATGTGCGCCTTGCGGCCCGCATTGAACGCACCAAGCCAAAGCTGGATGCCTTTGAAAAATGGTTGACCTTTAGCCGTGCCCAAGTTTCCGCCAAATCCCCAACTGGCCAAGCCTTGAAATACATCGCAAAATACTGGCAGGGTTTAAACTTGCTCCTCACCGATGGCCGCATCGAGATCGACAATAACCCCGTCGAGCGCACCATCCGCCCCATAGCCCTAAACCGTAAAAACGCCCTCTTCGCAGGCCACGAAACCGGTGCCCAAAACTGGGCCATGCTCGCATCCCTGATCGAAACCTGTAAATTGAATACCGTGGAACCCCACGCCTACATCTCCGGAATTCTCACCGCCATCGTTAACGGCCACAAGCAAAGTGACATTGAAGCCCTGCTGCCATGGAATTTTAGGGGCTAGGTGCCAACAGGACACCGCTTACTTTAGATCTCGCTGGCTTTCAAACTTTTGCACAATAACCCTGTCGAATCGTGATCTGTAGAGTTCGATCAATTTCCCATAGTTAAATTCTGAAATATTGAACTGTGTTCGATTGCTGTAGGATACATAGCGCCCATGTTCTCGGAAAATTCTTGAGGTTCCATCAAGTTTCCCATATGCACGCAGCATTGTAAATATACCGATTTCAAATAAGCTTTCGGTGCTCTTATTATCAATAAAATGGTGGCTTCCGCACCAAAATGGGCTAGATTTCGGTCTGCAAAATCTGACCAGTTTCCCGGATCCCAACCTGCAAAAGCTTCACAACTTACAAAACTCGGAGCATCGGGGGTAAAGGGAGGGCAGGTTGTGCATTGGTTCAGGCTACGTAAGTAGGGACGCAGGGATTTAGTGCCGTAGTATTGGAAGCCGTTAGCGGCGGCGACCGGTTTGAAAACGTGCTTCTGCAATGTTGTTGTTGCGGTTTTACCTAGCCCTATATGAACAAATACCGACTGCTTCAACGGCCCCTCCGTGCAATTTGTTGGTGCGTATTCCAGTCTATGCTACGTGCCAGCATAAGCGCAATGGCAAAGCTTGTGAATGTGCTTGAGAGTGACGTGACGGAGAACAAATAGTTGATGAGTGTTGAGGGGCAATTCTTTTTGAGGGAGGAGCCATTGGCGGGTTCTAACCCACCCTACATTCCCAAATCTCCCCGATTCACCGCATCTCCCCCTAAAAAAATCAACAAATATGCCGCGCAAAGCGTCGCATCGGGTGAGGGACTGGGGTTAACGTGTTGATAATGCGTTGATTATCCTGAATCGGCGGGTTTTGGCCTGTCTCTTGCCTCAAAGGCTACCCTCTGCTATCACCGCCCCGATTTCAACGAGTTTTGTGTGACTCGCCGAACCGTTGCTCATGGCCCATAGTTGGGCGCACAAGAATAAAGGGGTGTTCGTGTCTGCTACAGCATCAATAACCGCAGGGGCCTCCGGGCGCTATGCAATCGCATTGTTCGAGATCGCCAAGGAGGCCAAAAGCCTGGCTGCCGTTGAGGCTGATCTGGATTCGCTGCAAGGGGCGCTCGATAGTAGTGCGGACTTGCGAGATGTGGTTTCCTCGCCGCTTTTGAGCCGCGAAGATCAGGGCAAAGCCATGCGCGCTTTGACCGACAAGATGGGGCTAGGGGCAGATGCCGCTAACACCGTGGCGCTTATGGCCGAAAATCGTCGCCTCTATGTGCTGCCCGAGATGATCTCTCAGGTAAAAGCGCTGGCCGCTGATGATCGTGGCGAGGTTTCCGCCGAGGTAACTGCCGCCAAGGCGCTGACCGAAAAGCAAAGCACCGCTTTGGCTGCCGCGCTTAAAAAGTCGGTCGGAAAAGACGTGAATGTGAATGTGACCGTGGATAAGGATATTATCGGCGGTCTTATTGTGAAGGTGGGGTCAGCCATGGTTGACAGCTCGCTTCGCAGCAAACTTAATAATCTTCAAAATGCAATGAAAGAGGTCGGATAAATGGGCATCCAAGCCGCAGAAATCTCCGCGATCCTCAAGGACCAGATCAAGAATTTTGGTGCTGAGGCGGAAGTCGCAGAAGTAGGACGCGTGCTGTCAGTTGGTGACGGTATTGCGCGTGTTTATGGGTTGGACAATGTTCAAGCCGGTGAAATGGTTGAATTCCCCGGTGGTATCCGTGGAATGGCGCTGAACCTCGAGACCGATAATGTCGGTATCGTGATCTTCGGTTCGGACCGCGACATTAAAGAGGGCGACACCGTTAAGCGGACGAACTCTATTGTGGACGTTCCGGTTGGTGACGAGCTGCTCGGCCGCGTAGTTGACGGCCTCGGCAACCCGATTGACGGCAAAGGCCCGCTGAAAACCAAAAAGCGCTCGGTTGCTGACGTGAAAGCCCCCGGCATTATCCCGCGGAAATCTGTGCACGAGCCTATGGCGACCGGCCTGAAATCTGTGGATGCGCTCATTCCTGTTGGCCGTGGCCAGCGCGAGCTTATCATTGGTGACCGCCAAACCGGTAAATCCGCTGTGGCGCTGGATGCCGTGCTGAACCAGAAGGCTTATAACGAAGCCGCTGGCGAAGACGAGTATAAAAAGCTTTACTGCGTTTATGTGGCGATCGGGCAAAAGCGCTCTACCGTTGCGCAGCTGGTGCGGAAACTGGAAGAAAACGGCGCGATGGAATATTCCATCGTTGTGGCCGCGACCGCTTCCGACCCTGCGCCTTTGCAGTTCCTTGCGCCTTATTGCGCCACCGCAATGGCCGAGCATTTCCGCGACAATGGCCGCCATGCGCTGATCATCTATGATGATCTTTCCAAGCAGGCTGTGGCTTATCGCCAAATGTCGCTTCTGCTCCGTCGTCCACCCGGACGCGAAGCTTACCCGGGCGATGTTTTCTATCTTCACTCTCGCTTGCTGGAACGTTCGTCGAAATTGAACGAGGATTATGGTTCAGGCTCGCTCACCGCGCTGCCGATCATTGAAACCCAGGGCGGCGACGTGTCGGCCTTTATTCCAACCAACGTGATTTCGATCACCGATGGTCAGATCTTCCTCGAAACCGAACTGTTTAACGCGGGTATTCGCCCGGCTGTGAATACAGGTCTCTCCGTTTCGCGTGTTGGCTCGTCTGCGCAAACAAACGCGATGAAATCGGTTGCGGGTTCGATCAAGCTGGAGCTGGCGCAATATCGCGAGATGGCGGCTTTTGCCCAGTTTGGTTCTGATCTGGATGCCTCCACGCAAGCCCTGCTTGCCCGTGGCGAGCGCCTGACCGAGCTTTTGAAGCAGCCGCAATATTCGCCGCTGACCAATGCGGAACAGGTAATCGTGATTTACGCCGGCACCAAGGGTTTCCTTGACAAGGTTGACGTAAAAGACGTGAACCGCTTCGAGACCGGCCTTTTGTCGCATCTGCGCAGCAAACATGCCGATCTGCTGAAAGACATCACCGATAATGACCGCAAGGTTAAAGGTGAGCTGGAAGACAGCATCAAAGCCGCGCTCGAAGCCTTTGTAAAAGACTTCGCGTAATTTTGGCCTTAAGGGAAAGGAGTTTTAGCCCATGGCGAACCTCAAAGACCTAAAAACTAGGATCGGCAGTGTTAAAAACACGCGCAAGATCACTAAGGCCATGCAGATGGTGGCCGCGGCGAAGCTTCGCCGCGCCCAGGAATCCGCTGAAGATGCGCGGCCCTATGCGGCGCAGATGAATGCGGTTCTTGGAAATCTGGCCCAAGGCGCAGCCGAAAGCGCAAATGCGCCGCTTTTGCTGCGCGGCACGGGGAAAGACGATGTGCATCTGCTCATCGTCGCCACCTCCGAGCGCGGGCTCTGCGGCGGGTTTAACGGCAATATTGCCAAGCTGGCGCGGGCGCATGCGAATGAGCTTATCGCGGCTGGCAAAACGGTGAAAATGATCACCGTTGGCAAAAAAGGCCGTGACCAGCTTAAGCGTGATTTTGGCGACATCATGATCGACCATGTGGATATGTCCGAGGTGAAGCGCCTTGGGTATACCCACGCGGCGGCCGTTGGCAAAGACGTAATCAAGCGTTTTGACGCTGGCGAATTTGACGTGGCGACGATCTTTTACAGCCGGTTTGAATCGGTTGTGAGCCAGATTCCAACGCCGCTACAGCTGATTCCGTCAAAGTTTGAAGTGGAGGAGGATG
>WFUK01000220.1 GCA_015485015.1 Paracoccaceae bacterium
CGTAACGGATGGTCTGGCTAAAAATTACGTTATTAAAATCATTCCCGCGCATCACCAAAATATCGTAATTACCGGTAGATGGGGGGGATTCAAACCAATGCTGCAATACCTGCCCCGAAGCCGCGCCAAACTGATAGGAATAATCCATGCGCTGGCTGATTTCGCGCACCCCTTCGGGATACATCGCCACGGTAAGCTGGGCATTTTGCTGGATGGCTATGCTCGGGGTCAATAGCATTATCTGCTCCACCCCCAGCAAATACGGTCCGTTATCCGCCAAGATAAAATCAAGCGAAAAGGCGGCAAACGGGATGTCGACTTGCGCCCGCGCGCCGCTTAGCCGAAGCTCGATTTCGCCGCGCCCCTCGGCGCTAAGCGCTTCGATCTTCCAACGGCCCGCAGGCAAAGACCCGGCCCAGCCCTGCACCACTTCGCGCGCATCGGTGAGCGTGCCCAGCTCGACCACCGCGCCATTTTCCAAATTGGTGGCGCGCAGCGATACCTGTGCGGGACGATAGGTGCCATCAGCCTCGATAATGTCAATCGACAGAGCAACCGTTTGCGCCGCGACCTCAATGACAGGCGCGGGGGTGTCATTTTGAGTGATTTGGCTCAGGGCAGCGCTAAGCTCGCCGGCATTTCCGGCATCAAAATATTGCCCGCCCGTGTTGTTGGCCAAGCATTGCAATTGCGCCCGCGCCTCGGCATCATTCACATCAAAACCGATCACATGGGCGGTGAAATTCACCCCCAGGCGCTCCAGCTCGGCCCCGACCTCGCAGGTATTGCGGCCGCAGGTTTCGCGACCATCGGAGAGCAATACCACCGTGGCGGCATTTTCGGTAAAGCGCAGCTCTTGCGCCGCCATGGTTACCGCATCGGAAAGCGGGGTTTTGCCGCGCGGGGTCAGGCTTTGCACCAAAGCCCCCAATCGGGCCGTGCTACCGGCTTCAGGGCTGGAGATCAGCTCGATATCCCCACAATCCCCCTTGCGACGATGGCCATAGGCGATCAGCCCGACATTGGAACCCGAGGCCGACCACTCACCCGAAAGATCGCTAAACGCATCGCGCGCGATTTCGATCTTGGTTCGCCCGTCAATCTGGCCCCACATAGAGCCGGAAGCATCAAAAACCACCATAATATCGGGGTTTTCCTGCGCCACGACCGGCGTAGCCAGCATCAGCAACAGCGCCGCATTCATCAATTTGTTTTTCATAATCTCTCGCCTTAAAATCGCATTATGGCCGAATATATTTATTTACCCGCTTAAATATAGCTATGGAAATCCATAGCCGCCGTGGTAGCTTGGTCCAAAACAGGGGAAAATATGAAAGCCTATTCCGTGACCGATTTTACCGGCGCATTGGCGGCTGCCGATAGCGCCGATGCGGTCTGGCGTCTTTCTACAGCGTTTTTTGATCAATACGAGCTGGACGGCTTGGTATATCTGGATGCCAATGGTCATGATTTCACCCTGCGCAGCACCCTGCCCGCCTGCTGGCATCACCATTATCTTGAGCAAGGCTACGCCGAAATTGATCCGTTTGCAGAGGTTTGCTGCACAGATTTTTCGATGATCGCCACCGGAGCCGCCAATATCGGCCTTCATAGCGATATGAGCGCCGCTCAGCATAGGCTGGTTCGCGAGGCGGGCGAAACCGGATACCAAGCCGGCTTTTCCAGCGCTTTCAGGCTGCGATCCGCCAAGGGATTTGGCGGCTGGAATCTGATGAGTTCAGCCGGAAAAAAGACCAATGACGCCATCCGGAAAGAGCATGGGGATGTGTTGCATCTGGCCGCCTTTTGCGCCCATCAAACGCTGGAAAACCCCGCAGGCGCGGCCAAGCCATCGCCGCTTAGCCCGCGCGAGGCAGAGTGCTTGCAATGGCTGGCCAGCGGCCTTCGCACCCAGCAAATCGCGCATCAAATGCAGCTAAAGCCCGTCACTATTGAATACCATTTTCGAAAAGCCCGCGAAAAGCTCGGGGTAAAAACCCGCGAACACGCCTTGGCGACCGCTATTTCACGGAGCTATATTGACCTTTGAGCCAAGGCAGCGCGGCCATGGCTCGCTCATAACCGGATCATGCGGCGCGGGGTAAACCTCCGGGACGGCTCTATTGTCCGATCCAGAATCACCACCTCTATCGAGTTCCAAGATGGTAAATTTGCGATGCAAACACCTTTGAGCGGCTCAATGTGGCGGGAAAACCGGTCAAATCGTCCGCGCGCGTGGCTTAGGGCTTGAAATTTCGCCAAAATAGCCGCATCTATGCCGCGCGAGGGGCTGTCCCTCCTAGATAAAAGACAAGGATACCACATGGCCAAGGAAGAACTTCTCGAATTTCCCGGTGTCGTGATCGAGCTTTTGCCAAATGCGACTTTCCGCGTGGAGCTTGAGAACGGCCATGAAATCATCGCTCACACCGCAGGGAAAATGCGCAAAAACCGTATTCGCGTGTTGGCGGGGGATAAAGTGCAGGTCGAAATGACCCCTTATGACCTGTCCAAAGGGCGGATCAACTACCGCTTCAAATAATGCGCTTGATTCTGGCCAGCGCCAGCCCGCGCCGCGTTGAGCTTTTGGCTCAAATCGGCATTGTGCCGGATGCAATCATCCCCGCCGATATTGATGAAACGCCGCTAAAAGCCGAATTGCCCCGCGCATATGCGGCGCGGATCAGCGGCGCAAAGGCAGAAGCCGTCAGCGATGAAGGGCTTATTCTGGCCGCCGATACCGTGGTCGCCGTTGGGCGGCGCATATTGGGCAAGCCCGAAAACGCTGCCGAGGCCGAGGGGTTTTTGCGGCTGTTATCAGGGCGGCGGCATCGGGTCATCACCGGCATTGCTTTGCGGCTGGGGGATAAATCCCGGGCCAAACAGGTGCAAACCGCCGTGCGTTTCAAACATCTTTCAGAGGCCGAAATTGCCGCCTATCTCGCCAGCCATGAATGGCAGGGCAAGGCGGGGGGCTATGCGATTCAGGGCCTGTC
>WFUK01000221.1 GCA_015485015.1 Paracoccaceae bacterium
ATCCAAGGTTAGCCCCGTCGCCGCTGGCCGTGCCACCGGCTTCGATAAAGATTATTCCGGTGGTATTACTCCCGACTATAAATGCGTTAGAAGCTGTCCAGATCGAGCCAGCGCCGTTTATCGTAGCTGTTGGATAAGGCGAAGTGTTGCTGCCGCTATAGCCGACATAGGCGTATGTGCTGCTGACGTCCCCCGCTTCGATAATCCTTAACTCACCGCCAGCCCCGTTAACAACCAAACCATCGCCTATTATCCAGGGCGAGGGCTGTGTGCCGCTATCGGGGGCGGTCCCGTCCACAATTTCCTGGGTGCCGTTAATGATGACTTGTGCAAAAGCTTGTGAGGAAAGGGAAAGCGCGGCTGTAGTCGACAAAAGAAAACCAACCATAAGCTGCCGCCGTTTGCGCGGCGCAGGCCTGTTTAGCCCTGTCTTGAGACCATTGAAAGTGGAAGTGGCTTTGAAAACACAAAGCATTGGCAGCCGTGAATACGGCCCGAAGTTAAAAAAACTCACTCGTAAAATTCCTTCTGGTCTATTTTCCGAAAGTTCGGAGGCCATTTTGGATGCGCTCATTATCAGGGTGCTGGCTCCAAATTGCCTAAAATACCAGTAAAAATTAATGCATAACCCTTTTCAAGGTATCAATAGTGATACCTCCCACGCCGGAACCCCAAAAAATAAGGCAAAACACCCTGCGGATCTGGGCGCAATGCGGGGAATTACAGGCGTTCACAACCGCCGGACCGCGTTACAAATTGATCTGGTTGCGCACCATCGCCAAGGCAAGGGTTTGCTCGCGGTTGGAGGCCCGCATTTTAACCCGCGCACCGCGAAAATGCTTATGCACCGTCACTTCCGCAAGGCCGAGTTTTTCAGCGATGCGCGCCGTATTACAGCCCTCGGCCAGCAAAGAAAGCACTTCGCGCTCCCGCATGGAAAGCTCTTGGTAACCACAAATGAAATTCCCTGCATTATCATCTAGGGTCGGCGGCCCGATATAGGCCGATACCAGCGCCGCAATCCCTGTGACCAGCGAGGGGTTCAGCCGGAATGGATCATCGCCATCCTCGGAAGCCGGCAGAAACGAAACCAGGGTTTGTGAAAGCCCCGCCGTGCCGGAAAAGCTGCGCATGATATGGCCGCCATAGCCCGCATCCCGCAGCCCGTGGCACCAATCAACCGATTTTGCGTTTACCCCTTGCCCGGCGGTAGTGGTGCCGGCCCGATGATATGCAGATTGCCGCCCGTTTTGCCGGTTTAGCAACACAAGGTCTACTTTACAAAAGTCGTTCTCATGGTAATAGGTGCCCCAATCGTCATCAATATTGGCTCTGGCCCATGTTGGCAGCAACTCATTTTCGCGAAAACCGCCGATCAATAGCGACCGCGCGCCAATAGAGCCGGCGACCCTGTTGGCAACCTCCCAGCGCGCGCTGTCGTCTTTGGCGCTTTGAAACGCATCTACCAAATCAATCAGAATATTGGCGGCATTCTGTTCAAAATCTCCGCTAATATTCATGTCGATTTTTGAAACCCCGTTTTTTATAATTATTGCATAACTCTAGTGTGTGCATTGCCGCTGGGTCAATCCCGCGAAAGTCATATTTTGTTGAACTTTTTGTAGGGGTAGGGGCTGTCGTTCAATCTCTATGCGAGGTCTCGCCTGTCGATTTTATCGTTAATGGAGAACTCGCCAATAAAAGCTACCGTTCAGGGTGCTTTCTCAATTAATACGATTAACTGCTGAATCCTCGCCCGCAGGGTTGCGCCCTGCGCCGAAGCGATTATAACCACCCCAATTTGCAAATCACGGCGAATCCACATCCGCGCTCGGCTATCCAGCCCTCGCGGCCAAACGCACGGGGCCATCATGCCAAAAAGAACCGACATTTCCTCCATCATGATCATCGGCGCTGGGCCTATTATTATTGGTCAGGCTTGCGAGTTTGATTACTCCGGCACCCAGGCCTGCAAGGCGCTGAAGGAAGAAGGCTACCGCGTAATTCTGGTGAATTCCAACCCCGCCACTATCATGACCGACCCCGATATGGCTGACGCCACCTATATCGAGCCGATCACCCCCGAAACCGTGGCCAAAATCATCGAAAAAGAGCGCCCCGATGCGCTGCTGCCCACCATGGGCGGGCAAACCGGCCTGAATACCGCGCTGGCGCTGGATGATATGGGCGTGCTGGAAGAATATAACGTGCAGCTGATCGGCGCGGATCGCAAAGCGATTGAGATGGCCGAGGATCGCAAGCTTTTTCGGGAGGCGATGGACAGGCTCGGCATTGAAAACCCCCGCGCCACCATTGCGGAAACCATGGAAGAATGCATGGCGGCCCTGCCCGATATTGGCCTGCCCGCCATCATCCGCCCTGCCTTTACCATGGGCGGCACCGGCGGCGGCATTGCCTATAATAAAGAGGATTACGAGGCGATCTGCGCCACGGGCCTCGATGCTTCGCCGGTGAACCAGATCCTGATCGATGAAAGCCTGCTGGGCTGGAAAGAATTCGAGATGGAGGTGGTGCGCGATAAAGCCGACAATGCCATCATCATTTGCGCGATTGAAAACATTGACCCGATGGGCGTGCATACCGGTGATAGCATCACGGTTGCGCCATCGCTGACGCTGTCTGACAAAGAATACCAGATGATGCGGACCCATTCCATCAATGTGCTGCGCGAAATCGGGGTGGAAACCGGCGGTTCCAATGTGCAATGGGCGGTGAACCCTGCTGACGGCCGCATGGTGGTGATCGAGATGAACCCCCGCGTTTCCCGCTCCTCGGCGCTGGCCTCCAAGGCCACGGGCTTTCCGATTGCCAAAATCGCCGCCAAGCTCGCCGTGGGCTATACGCTGGACGAGCTGGATAATGATATCACCAAGGTAACGCCCGCCAGCTTTGAGCCGACGATTGATTATGTCGTCACTAAAATCCCGCGCTTTACCTTCGAGAAATTCCCGGGTGCCGAGGCGACACTAACCACCGCGATGAAATCGGTTGGCGAGGCCATGGCCATTGGCCGCACCATCCATGAAAGCCTGCAAAAAGCCCTATGCAGCATGGAAACCGGCCTGAGCGGCTTTGACGAGGTCGAAATCCCGGATATGCCCGAAGATGTGACCTTTGAGCAGGGCTTCAAAACCGGCCTTGACCGGATCATTGTCGGGGCTTCCCCCGAGGCGCAAACGGCGATTGATAAAGCCCTGACCAAGGCTTTGGCTGGGCAAACGCCAGACCGGATGCGGATCATCGCCCATGCCATGCGTTATGGGTTTTCTGATGAAGAGCTATTCGAGATCACCAAATTTGATCCGTGGTTCATGGCGCGCATTCGCGAGATCATCCAGCAAGAGGTGAAGCTGGAAATGAACGGCCTGCCTGAAACAGAGCCGCAAATCCGCACCCTGAAAATGATGGGCTTTTCAGACATCCGCCTGGCCAAGCTAACGGGCAAAACCGAGGCTGACATCCGCGCGTTGCGCTATTCTCTCGGGGTTGTCGCCAGCTATAAACGGATTGATACCTGCGCCGCCGAATTCGAGGCGCAAACGCCTTATATGTATTCGACCTATGAGCATGGGGTGATGGGCGAGACGGAATGCGAAAGCCGCCCGACCGACCGCAAGAAGGTGGTTATCCTTGGCGGCGGGCCAAATCGTATCGGTCAAGGCATCGAGTTTGATTATTGCTGCTGCCATGCCTGCTTTAGCCTCACCGATGCGGGCTATGAAACCATCATGATCAATTGTAACCCCGAAACGGTCAGCACGGATTATGATACTTCCGACCGGCTGTATTTTGAGCCGCTCAGCCTTGAATCCGTGCTGGAAATCCTGCGGGTCGAGCAGGAAAACGGCACGCTGCACGGGGTGATCGTGCAATTTGGCGGCCAAACCCCGCTGAAGCTGGCCAATGATCTGGAAGCGGCGGGCATTCCGATTCTGGGCACCACGCCCGACGCGATTGACCTCGCCGAAGACCGTGAGCGGTTTCAGCAATTGCTCAACGATCTTGATCTCAAGCAACCCTATAACGGCATCGCCTCCAGCCCGGAGCAAGCTTTTGAAATTGCACAAGATGTCGGCTATCCACTGGTGATCCGACCCTCCTATGTGCTGGGTGGACGCGGCATGGAAATCGTGCGGGATGATGCGCATTTGAAGCGTTATATCAATGAGGCGGTGAAGGTTTCGGGCGATAATCCCGTGCTGCTCGACAGCTACCTCACAGGCGCGATCGAGGTGGATGTCGATGCGCTTTGCGATGGTGAGGCGGTGCATGTGGCGGGCATCATGGAGCATATCGAGGAAGCCGGTGTGCATTCCGGTGATAGCGCTTGCTCCCTGCCGCCCTATTCCCTCTCGCGCGAGCTGATCGAGGAAATGAAGCGCCAGACCGAAGCCATGGCCATCGGGCTTGGCGTGGTTGGCCTGATGAATGTGCAATTCGCCATCAAAAACGGCGAGATTTTTGTGCTGGAGGTCAATCCGCGCGCCAGCCGCACCGTGCCATTTGTGGCTAAGGCGGTGAATTCGCCTATTGCCTCGATTGCGGCGCAGGTGATGGCGGGGGCCAAGCTTTCGGAATTTGAGCTGAAATCACCCGATACCAAAATGTATGCGGTGAAAGAGGTTGTCCTGCCCTTCGCCCGCTTCCCGGGGGTGGATACGCTGCTGGGGCCGGAAATGCGCTCGACAGGCGAAGTAATGGGGCTGGATACCTCCTTCTCCAAGGCGTTCCTGAAGGCGCAAATGGGGGCGGGGACAGAGCTGCCTTTAAGCGGCACCGTGTTTGTCTCGATCAAAGAAGCCGATAAAGGCCCGCTGGTGCTGGAGGCGCTGGAAATCCTTACCAAGCAAGGGTTTGATATCCGCGCCACGCGCGGCACGGCGGCTTTCCTGGGGGAAAACGGGCTGCAAGCCGAGGTGGTAAACAAAGTTTATGAGGGTCGTCCAGACATCACGGATTTGATGAAAGACGGCGCGATCGATCTGGTGTTTAACACTACAGAAGGGGCGCAATCGGTGGATGATAGCCGCGAGATCCGCCGCATCGCGCTTTATGACAGGATTCCGTATTATACCACAGCGGCAGGCGCGCGCGCGGCAGCCCGCGCGATTGAGGAGCGGGCCAAGGGCGAGCTTGAAGTGTTTGCCTTGCAAGGGCTGTAAACTCCGAACCGGTGTTTTCCGGTGCTAAAGCACCGGAACCACGCCTCGCTTCGCTCGGTGGCGGCGCGTCAACCTTTGGTTTGTTTGGCGAGGTATCGTCCGCACCGCGCGGTAAAAGTAGCGCTTTTGGTGCCGTTGGCAGGTATTCGGGCTTTGCCACAAGCGCATAAGGTTCAGGGCGGCGCGGGTCCGACATTGCCAAGGGCGAAAAGGGCAGACGCGCCGCCACCGCGCGAAGCGAGGTTTCTGGGATTAGCTTTTTCCACCCCACGCCATCCCCATATAGGTATCGCCCACTGCCAACTCCTCCAGCATTTGCCATAGGTGTTTATCGCGGGTCGCATAAGCTGTGGCCAGCCCTCCGTTTTCTAGCGCATCTTTGCAAAATCCGGCATCGGGTTTTGGGCGCGCTTCAGGGTCATGACAGCCGGCTAAGGTCGGCTGATAAAGCCCGTGCATCGGCGATGGCAGTGCGCAAGGCGGCCAGTCTTTGTGCATCTGTGCGCCCGCTTGGTGTGGTGTTGACCACCGTGCGCACGCGGGTTTCCATTGAGGTGGGAACGTTGACCCCCGCCGATTGCAACGCTGCCAGCTGGTCCGCTATTTTTAGCCGAAGCGCGGTATGCTCTTGGCGCAAGCGCGCCAATTCGGCGCTGATGCTGGCATTGGTGGCTGCCACTTGCGCTTGCTCGGCGGCCAGGGCATTGGCTTGGGCTTGCTCGGCAGCCAGTGCGGCCTCGCGATCATCGATCCGGCCTTGATAGCCGCCACCCGCCACGCCAACCACGCCGGATAAAAACCCGCCATCGGCAGGGTTTTCGGATATTTCACAAGCCGCGAGCGTAAGGGCCGTTGACGCCAATAGTAAATATTTAACCATAATCTAATTCCCCTATACGTTATTTGACAATTCTTCGGCGACCGCGCGCATCTGGCCAATCCGCTCCTGCAAATTTTGCAGTTCGCGATTAATATTGCCTTGCCCTTCTTGTGCTGCAATCGCCGCCTGGGCTTGGGTGAATTCTGCCGCGCGGCTTTCGGCACCTCGGATCGCGCCTTGCATATCTTTCAAATTCGCCCGCGCCACCCGCATGCGGGCATTTAGCGAGGCGGAGTCCGTGCGTCCTGCGGCCAAGGCCGCCCTTAGGGAACGGATTTCGGAAATTTCCCGGCGCTGCACCGCGCGCATCACTTGCAGCGTAGCGCGGGCTTCGTCGTTGGTGGCGCGAATATCGGCGCGGGCCTGATCGAGCTGGGCTTCCCTTGTCGCGAAGTTTTTTTGCAAACTGGCCACATAAGAACCAGCACGGCCACCCACAACCGTTCCGATCAGCACATCGCGCCAGAAATTATCGCTGCCGGTCGCAAGGCTGATCGCCGCCCCTGCCGCCGCCCCTGCTGCTGCGCCTTCGAGGATGGTTTTTTGCAGCGCTTTAGAGCGTTTTTGCAGCTCTATTTCGTCGGCGGTTAGATCGGCACGGGTCACGGTGATGGTTGGAATCCCCGGGGTAACTACCGGAACGCAGGCGGTTATCAGCAGCGATGTAACCAGCCCGAGACCTGTTAGCTTGTTGGCAAAAAGTCGGTAAGCCATGCATATGTTCCTTTTGTTTCCGGTGTATAACTCTGAACGTGTTTGATAAATAAAGCGGCATCATCGGCGAGGCGTTGCTCTAGTCGGCTTAAACCGCTGGCGGGTAAAATCTGCGCCTGGGCGTCAGCCGTGAATTTTTCGGGGAAATAATCCTGGGCCTGATCGATCAAAGACTGGTAATATAACCGGCTTTCGTCGAGCCGCGCCAACACCTGATTTAACGAGGCCTCGATCGCGGTAACATCGCGGCGGGCATCGGCTAATATCGGCAATGCGGCAGGGTTCGTCTTTGATATTTCTTCAATTTCCGCCATGGCATCGCGTGCGATTTTCAGAGTGCGGTCTATGCTGGAAAGCGCAACAATATCATTGCGTAATTGCTGCGCCGTGGTGGCCCCGAGGAAAATCAACATGCGCGCGGCATCTTGATACAGGCGCTGGGCGCTGGCTTCGTCGGGGTTGGGCAATTGCACGCGGTAAAGATCAAAGGCGCTGGATAACCGCTCCAGCGTTACATCTGAAAGATCGCGGGTGGCTTGTAAAAACCCCAGCACCGACAAGGCGTTTTCGATCCGCTCGGGGGGTTCGCCGTGCAGTAGCTCTTGCGAGGTTTGTCCCGAAGGCTCGCCCGCCGCCCGCGCCCGCTGGATCATGCTGATCCGGTCGGTGGCAAAGGCCGTGAATACCCCGTCCGGATATTCCGCGATGTAATTTTCAAACACCGCCACATCGGATTGCGCCGAAATTTCGCGCCAGAGCGAAAGCTCGCGGGAATAGGCGTTGCCAACATTCACCACCCCCGCGCGGCCTGCGAAATAATGCTCGCCCAGCACCGCTTCCTCGACCCAGGGGATTTGCGCGCCGCGCGTTTCCAGAATCACCTGCTGGCGCACGCGGCCAAACATGATGCGGGCTTCCACGCCCTTGGCGCCGATATTATCGATAATCGCCTTGGTAAACACGCTGTTTTCGCCCGTGCCATCATAGGCCACATTGCCGGGATCTGTGGCATAAGCGATCAAAAGCCCCGCGCCGCCGCTGGAGCGCGCCAAACCGGGCGGGGCCTGTCCGGCTTCTACAAAGGGGTTGTTTCTGCAGGCGTCCAGAATAACGACGCCGATATCGGGGCTGGCAGCGGCAAACAAATCGCGCACCTGCCCCATGGTTATGGCCTTGTTGGCCAGCCCGTCAGCATTGAAT
>WFUK01000222.1 GCA_015485015.1 Paracoccaceae bacterium
CGGCCTTATGCGCCGCCCGATAGCCCTGCATCAGCCCCACCGCATCAAACCAGCCCTCGCCCGATAGGCCAAGGCTGCCAAGGGTCAGCTCCGCGACGTTCAAATGCGGAAAGCGCGCCTTGATTTCATCAGGCGAAAGCAGCGCTATATCGGCGCCTGCCGCTCGCTGCACCGCGTTATTCTCTCGCAAAACCCGCGCGCCATCCTCGCTGTCAGCCAAATAAAGATACCCCTGTTCGCGCAGGTTCAGATCCACCCCCCAGCGCGCCTCGGCCCCTTTGATAAACTCGACCCCGAACCGGCTGATCGCCACATTCAGCGGATCGGAAAATTGCTGGCGGATGCCGCTGGCCGATAGCGCGGTCGAGCTATTCCTGAAGCTCGGGTCGCGCTCAACCACCGTCACCTTTAGCTCGGGCGCGATCTGCGAAAGGTTCCATGCGATGGCGCTGCCGATCACAGCCCCGCCGCAGATAATCACATCACGCCGCGTCATCAGGGTGCGGATAATTGCTGAACCAGCCGCCCACCACCTTGGCCACCCGCGCATTCGGGTCTTCGCGCTCGGTTTTGGCGAGAATCGCCTCGGCGTAGCTATCGGCGCTATCCTTGGGGCGATAGCCGATATGCCCGGCCTTGGCGTTGCTGACACAGGCGCGGGCGTTATCCGAGGTGCCGTATATCACCGAATAACCGGCGCGCGGCGCGAGCATCGCCGCTTCGGTCAGCCGCACACAATCGGCAAAGCTGAGCCAGCTCCAGAGCATCCGGCGATCGGCTGGCTCGGGAAAGCAGGAGCAGATCCGCAGGTTTACGCTCTCGATCCCCCATTTATCCCAGTAAAGACTGCCCAGATCCTCGATAAAGCACTTGGTCATGCCATAAAATGTATCGGGGCGGTGGCGGCCTTCGGTATCGGGCAGGCTCTCGACATCGGCCATGCCGACCGCATGGATCGAGCTGGCATAAACCACCCTTTTCGCCCCGTAAAGCCGCGCGCCCTCATACATATGATAGGCGGCGGGCAGGGTGTCGGTCATGATCTCGTTAAAGCTTTGCTCGCGCGGCACACCGGCGAAATGCAGGATGATATCCACGTCTTTGGTGATCTCCAGCGCCGCTTCGCGGTCTGAAAGGTCCATCACGATCAGCTCTTCGCCCTCGGCGGCCTCGCCCATTTCCACGCGGTCTACCAGCCGCATATGGGTGGTCAGGTGCTTTAGGTTCTGGCGCAGCTCGGTGCCAAGGCTGCCAGCAGCGCCGGTGATCAGGATGCGAGTGAATTCGGGCATGTTAACCTCTTATTTGGGAAAGGGTGGCTTTGGGGGTGATGAATTCGGGGTCGACAATCAGCTCGATCAGCGCCCCCGTGGTGGAAGCGGCAGAACGGGTGAAGGCTTCGAGGAAATCCAGCGTTTTGGTTACGGTTTCGGCGTGGAAACCATAGGCTTTAGCCATCGCGCAAAAATCGGGATTTTCAATCGCGGTAAAGCTCTGCCTGTTCGGGTAATCCCGCTCTTGGTGCATGCGAATAGTGCCATAAATTCCGTTATTAACCACAATCACAATCGGTTGCGCGCCCGCCTGCATGGCGGTGCCCAGCTCTTGCATATTCATCTGGAAATCCCCGTCTCCGGCAAAGCAAACCACCATGCGCTCGGGATGCTCGGCCTTGGCGGCAATGGCGGCGGGCAGGCCATAGCCCATAGCGCCGGACTGTGGGGCAAGCAAGCGCGCCTCAGGGCCGTAGCGAAAGAATTTGTTATGCCAAATGGCGAAGTTTCCTGCACCATTGGTGAGGATGGCATCCTCTGGCAAACGGCCTTGCAAATAAGCAACTATCCCTGCCATATCCACGCCATTTTCCCGAATTGGCAGCACCGTGCTTTCCTCATACGCGCTGCGCTGCGCCTCGGCCCACCCTTGCCAGCTACCGCGCAGATCAAGCTGGGCCAGCACATGGCACAGCGCATTTGGCCCCGCATGGATCGGCAGGTCGGCCTGATATATCTTGCCCAGCTCCAGATCGGAGGCATGGCTATGGATCAGCGGCTTGCCAATGCGCGGCACGTCAAAAACCTCATAGCCATCGGTGGTGTTTTCGCCAAAGCGGATATTGAGGGCAAAGATCAGATCGGCCTCGGCCAGCGCCGCTTTCAAGGCGGGGGTTTTGCCCAGCCCCGCATCGCCGATATAGCTGGGCGAGTGGTTATCCAGCAGGTCCTGAAAGCGAAAGGCACTGGCTACGGGCAGGTGGTTTTGCTCAGCGAATTTCTGCAAGTCGGCGCGGCCCTCGGCGCTCCAGCCGCCACCGCCGATCAGCAACAGGGGCTTTTCGGCGCGGGCAAATGCCTTTTTGAGATCATAGATCGCATCGGGGGTGGGCGCGGCCTCGGCCAGCTTCACCTTGGGCGCGGGCTTGGCCTTGGTGCCGCTCCGCAGCATGTCTTCGGGCAGGGCAATCACCACCGGTCCCGGGCGGCCCGATTGCGCCACGGTAAAGGCCCGCGCGATGATCTCGGGGATGCGATCAGCCTCGTCGATTTCCGTGACCCATTTGGCGACGGGGCCGAAAAACGCGCGGTAATCCACCTCCTGAAAGGCCTCGCGCCCGCGCATATCGCGGCCCACTTGGCCAATGAACAGGATCATCGGCACCGAGCCTTGCATGGCCGTATGCACCCCGATGCTGGCATTGGTGGCGCCCGGTCCGCGCGTGACCATGCAAATGCCGGGGTTGCCGGTAAGCTGGCCATGGGCGCAGGCCATGAAGGCCGCGCCGCCCTCGTTTCGGTTGCCGATCAGGCGGATATCGGGATGATCAACCAAAGCGTCCAGCACCGCGAGATAGCTTTCGCCGGGCACGCCGAATATGGTTTTTACGCCCTGTTTGGCAAGGCAATCTGCCAGAATTTCGCCGCCGGTTTGCATCTGAATCTCCTGTGGGGTTTTGACCAGACGATCATAAAAACCGGCGCGGGGAAAGCAAAATAATTGCCGCTTTGAAATTGCGGGTTTCGCGCAGGGTTAGCCGCGCAATTTTCCGACACTCATATGCCGTTTGCGACCAAAGCCGGAGATCCGGTGGACCTCAAACCGCGCATCAAGGGCGCGGCGCACAAATCCGGCAGCGGTATAGGTGGCAAAGCTGCCGCCTGTGGCGGTGTGTTGGCCGACCTGATCCAGCAAGGCCTCGCCCCATAATTCGGGGTTTTTGCTCGGGCTGAAGCCATCGAGAAACCACGCATCGGCGTGGCCTTGCCAGCGCGGTAGGGTTTTGCGGGCGTCCCCAAGGATCAGCTCGAACACCAGATCGGGCAGCTCTAGGCGGGGTTGAAAAGGGTAATGCGCCAGCAAGGCGGCGGCCAGTGGCGCAAGCTCGGGCCATTGCGCGAGGGCGCGGCGCAGGTCTGGCCTTGATAGCGGGAAGGCTTCGAAACTGGTGAAATGGAGCGGGGTGGTTTGGCCGCTTTTGCGCCATGCCTGCCACGCCGCCAGCAGATTAAGCCCTGTGCCAAAGCCCAGCTCGGCGATGTGAAAACGGGGCCTAAAGCGCGCGGGCAGATCATTGCCAGCCAGAAACACATGGCGGGTTTCTTCCAGCCCGCCAGCGGTGGAAAAATACGGGTCGTCAAAGCGCGCGGATACCGGCGAGCCATCGGGCTGCCATGTCAGGCTTGCATTTTGGGGCGGGGTGCGGTCCATTGCCCATAAATGCCGCCGGATGAAGGAAAGCACAATGGCCAAAATTACCGTAATCGGTGCGGGGGTCTATGGGCTGGCCTCGGCGCTGGCGCTTTTGCAAGACGGGCATCGGGTGACGGTGCTGGAAAAGCGCCGCGTGGGGCAGGGGGCCAGTGGTGGCCTGGTTGGCGCGCTTAGCCCGCATGTGCCGGAAGACTGGAATATCCGCAAGCAATTCCAGCTCGGCGCGCTTTTGAGTGCGGCGGATTATTGGGCCAGGGTGGAGGCGCTTTCGGGCTTGCCCAGCGGTTATGGCCGTGTGGGGCGCTATATGCCGCTGGATGATGCTTATGAGGCGGAAAAGGCGCGGGGGCGGATCGCGGGCGCGGCGCGGCTTTGGCCTGCGGGGTTTGATTGGCGGGTGGTTGATCGCGCGGAAGGGATTGCGCCTTCGGCCGCGCCTTTCGGGCTGGTGCATGAGACGCTTTCGGCAAGGATCAACCCGCGCATGGCCTGCGCGGCGCTGGCGGGCGCGGTGCGCGGGCTGGGCGGCGAGATTGTGGAAAGCTGCGAGGTGGAAGTGCTGGAGGGGCTAAGTGTGATTGCGGCCGGGGTGGGCAGCCATGCCCTGCTGAAGCCATATCTGGGCGCGGGAAAAATACGCGGGGTAAAGGGGCAGGCGGCGCTTTTATCGGGGGGCTTGCCGAAGGGCAGTCCGGTTATTTATGGCTGCGGGGTTTATATTATTCCCCATAGCGATGGGCGCGTGGCGGTGGGGGCAACTAGCGAGAACAAGTTTGAGGATGCGGCGCGCACCGATGCGTTGCTGGACGGGGTGCTGGAAAAGGCTTACGCGATTGTGCCCGCCCTGCGAGAGGCCGATGTGCTGGAGCGCCATGCCGGATTGCGCCCGCGCGCCCCCAAGCCCGAGGCGATGCTTGGCCAGCTTGACGAAAATACCTTTGTCGCAACCGGCGGCTTCAAAACCGGATTGGGCAATGCCCATAAAATAGCCGAGGCGCTGGCGATGATGCTACGCGGGGAAACGCCGGATATTCCCAAGGACCTATCGCCCAAGCACCACCTCACCAAGCGGGTGAAGCAGCCGATGCCATGGCAGATCAAGCCCGAAGCCTGATATTGGCTTTTTCACGGCTTTCCCCTAGATTGACAAAAAATGCTATTTCAGGGGCAAATCATGATCAAACAAATCGAAAACCTCATCTCGGCGCGGCCGTTTTCCAACTTCATTCTGGCGGTTATTCTGGTTAATGCCATTGTGCTTGGGCTGCAAACCTCAAAAGAGCTGATGGTCAGTGTAGGCCCGCTGCTGGATTTGATCGATAATATTTGCCTCGGGATTTTCACCATCGAGATTTTGCTCAAGCTGACCGTGCATCGGCATCGGTTTTTCCTGAGTGGCTGGAATAATTTTGACTTTCTGATTGTCGGTATC
>WFUK01000223.1 GCA_015485015.1 Paracoccaceae bacterium
CGCTCACCAAGGGGCTTTTTGGCCGCCAGCTGCTGAAATTCGGTGAAAACTTTGTGGACCGGATGCCGGTGGTGCGCAGCATTTATAATGCGCTGAAGCAGATCGCCGAAACCGTGCTGAGCCAGAGCAATAATTCCTTCCAGCATGCGTGCCTTGTGGAATATCCGCGCAAGGGCATCTGGGCGATTGCCTTTGTGTCCACCAAAACCAAAGGCGAGGTGCTGGAAAAGATCGAGCCGGAGGAAATGTATTCGATCTTCTTGCCAACCACCCCGAATCCGACCTCGGGTTTTTTGCTATTCCTGCCGCGCGAGGATGTGGTTATTCTGGATATGAGCGTCGAAGAAGCCGCCAAGCTGGTGATCTCGGCGGGCTTGGTAACGCCGCCAACAGCCGCCGAGATTGCGGCCGGAAAGAAGCCGGTGGCCGCTAAATGATAGCCGCCGTTACGACCGGGTTTTTCACCTCTTTTGCCTTGATCCTCGCCATCGGTTCGCAAAATGCATTTGTGCTGCGCCAAGGGATTTTGCAGCGCCATGTCTTTGCCATATGCCTGACCTGCGCCCTGTCGGACGCGGTCCTGATATCGCTCGGCGTAATTGGATTTAGCGCGGTGATGGCGGTATTTCCCGGCTTGCCGGTGATCATGGGTCTCGCCGGCGCGAGTTTTCTATTCATCTATGGCGGGCTGCGGTTTTGGGCGGCGTGGCGCGGAGACGGGCATTTGGCCTCCACCGGCTCGGCCCAGAGCCTGCGCGCCGCGATCCTCACCAGCCTCTTATTCACCTGGCTCAATCCACATGTATATCTGGACACATTGGGGCTGATCGGCGCGGTATCCACTGGCTTTGATAGCCGGATCGACAAGCTCTGGTTCACCATTGGCGCGGTTTTTGCATCTTTTATATTCTTCTTTTCATTAGGTTACGGGGCGAAGTTCATCTCTCCATTTATGAATTCGTCTAGATCATGGAGAATCCTTGATTCGGCGGTCGGGGTAATAATGTGGCTTTTGGCGGCCTCACTGATTCTCGGAATCGCCGCTTGAGAATCGCTTATTGGCCAAAACCCGGCTTCAATTTGCGAATCCGTGTTGAAAATGTCACACAATAGCCGCTGAATTGAAGTTAATGCCCTAAGATCGCCAATTCTAACGGTTTTTAGCAATAATTCCCTTGGCGCAAAGCAGCCCAAGGTCTATAACAGACTCACTGCTCGATAGGTTTCTTGCCTGTATGAAACCTGCCTCAAGACTTAGCGCCCTCCTTGTGAGGGCGTTTTTTTTGGCCATTTTTCAACGGTTTAGAGAAAATCCACCCTTAGCTGGATTGCGAGGTCACCCAGAGGATCAGCGCATCTTCGGGGCTGGTCGAGATCATATTATGGCCCATGGTGGCGTCATAATAGGCGCTATCGCCCGCGCCAAGGCGGGTCGGCGCGTAGAACTCCGAGAAAAATTCGATCTCGCCGGATAGCACATAAAGGAATTCCTCGCCATCATGGCGCACCCAGCCGTCAAAATCCTCAAAGGCGCGGGCGCGCACGGTAGCGCGATAGGGCAGCATGCGTTTATGGGTGATATCGGCGGCAATGATTTCATGCTCGTAGGTAGCGGTAATATGCGCCCGCCCTTCCCCGCCGCGCGTGATCGAGCGCCGCGCCAGCATCTTGCCCGAGGCGGGCGGGGTGAAAAGCTGCGGCACCGAAATCCCCAGCCCCGAGGCGAGCTTGCGCACCGCTTCAAAGGTCGGAGACATCTGGCCGTTTTCGATTTTAGACAGCGTGGAGCGCGCCAGGCCAACCGCTTGCGCCGCCTGTTCCAGCGTCCAGCCCCGCGCTTTGCGCAGGGCGCGCAGGCGGGCGCCGAGGTCTAGCTGCTCCGGCGTTTCACGCTCGCGCTGGTCGCGCTCGATGGAAAGAAGGGTGGGTTCTGGTAGCTCTGGCATCGGGTCCTCGTTTCTGGCTCTTTATGCCCCCGATCCCGCGCTTCAACAAGGGGTGATATCCCGTTGCATACCGCTGCTATTTAAGCC
>WFUK01000224.1 GCA_015485015.1 Paracoccaceae bacterium
CCGCCAGCGATCTGCGAGCTTTGCAGCAAAAAACGGCGGTAATCCAGATAAGACGCGCGGTCCGGCGGGGTGGGTTTGGCAAAGAATTTCGCCAAGGGCTGCCGTGAAACCAGCCCGTCTTTCTTGAAAACGGAATCGCCGATTGCCCGCACCGGCAACCCGCGCCAAAGCGCCTGCTGGGCGGCGGTGGAATTGATGGTGATCGCGCCGCTGGCGCTATCGAGCAGCGGCCCGAGCTTGCCGCCGGTGATATAATCCACCCGATTTTGCACCCCGCAACGGGCGGCGCTGGCCTGAATATGCGCGCCCAGCTTATCGCGGCCATCATCCAGCGGGTGGGTTTTGAACACCAGCCGGTAATGCGGCCGCGCGCCGCGCGAGAATTCCTTGATGCAGAGATCGACAAATTGCTTATTGGTGTGAAAGGCGGAATGGGCAATGATCGAGCTATCATGCCCGAGCTGGAGCAGGCCCAGAAAATACGGATCCCCGCGTTTGAGCAAGCGGCGGGTATGGTGGCGGCGCAGCAATGAGCGGATCGGCATGGTGGCCAGCGCCCGCGCGCCGTTGAAAAACTCCTCCGAGATCGAATTTTCGCGGTGGGGGCGGTATTTTGCGTAGGTTTTAGAGGGGAATAGCAGGTTTAGATGATAAAGCGCGCCATACCAGATATGATGCCAAAGCGGTCCCCATTGGGCGGGGACCTCAAATAGATCGGCGGATTTTTCATCAATCAGCGCCCGCATTTCCTCGATGGATAGTTCCATCAGGGTGGAATTTCCGTTCGAGCCGTTGCGCTCATAGGTGGCCCAGAAGGGCCGCAAATAACCTTCCTCAAAGCTGTGCAGCTTCAGGCCGTGCTTTTGGGAAGCTTTCACCGCAGCGGCGTGCAGCGGGCGGGAATCGCCATAAAGCACGATATCGGTGATCTTCCGGCTGGCAATCAGGGCTTCCAGATAAGCCGCCCAATCGCTTTCGCTGCCGGTAAAAGCCAGATAGGGCAGGCGGCGGGGCCAGAAAAACCGGTCGCCGCGATTAAACCCGACCCGAACCACCCCGTGCCCGGCCGCCATAAGCGCGCGGCCAAGCTTGCCGAAAAACGGGCCATGCGGGCCTTGCAGGAATAAAAAATTATCTTGGCTCTGGCGCACGCGGGTCTCGATTTTGGTTGCTCTGGGTCTTTCATATATAAATCATCAGCCCCTAACAACCAATATACCGCCCATGCCTTGCCCAATGCGCCTTGGCTTGCTACCAAAGCCTTAAGATATTTGCTTGGCTGGCCCTGTGTTTTGGGTGAAAGGGAATTTTATGTTTACCGGAATTATCACCGATATTGGCGAGGTTTTGCATTGCGAGATGCGGGGTGATTTGCATGCGCGCATCGGCACCCGCTATGATATGGACGGGGTGGACCTTGGCGCTTCCATCGCTTGTGACGGCATCTGCCTGACGGTGGTGAATAAGGGCGCGGGCTGGTTCGAGGTAGATATCTCGGCGGAAAGCATTGGCAAAACCAATATCCTGCAAGGCAATGTGGCGTGGCCGGTGGGCCGCAAGCTCAATCTGGAGCGGGCGCTGAAGCTCGGGGACGAGCTGGGCGGGCATATCGTGTCGGGCCATGTGGACGGGGTGGCGAAGGTGATTTCTACCTTTGAGGAGGGCGAAAGCACGCGGTTTGTGTTTGAAGCCCCTGCGGCGCTGGCGCGGTTTATTGCGCCTAAGGGATCGGTGGCGCTGAATGGTACGTCGCTCACGGTGAACGATGTGGAGGGCTGCGAATTTGGTGTTAATATCATCCCCCATACCAAGGCGCATACCACATGGCAGGGGGTGAAAGCCGGAGATGTGATCAATCTGGAGATCGACACCTTGGCGCGCTATGTGGCGCGGCTGAAGGATTTCGAGGCATGATCGGCCATAATAAAGGCCCCAGCATGGAGGGCGGCGCGAGCTGGCGCATCCATTGCTGGAAAAAGGCGCGGGGCAGCCTGCTAAAGACCTTGCCGATCGAGATATTGCGCACCCGCGTGGCCCGCGCCGCCGAGATCGGGCTGGACTATAAAACCTATGCTTCGATCAGAGCGGCCAGCGGCCATGATGTGATTGCCTTTTTGTTTTCCAGCAATGCGCTACGGGTGCTACCCAAAACACCAAAAATGCCCGCTGGCCGAGTGATCAAGCTGGAAGCGATTTCGCAGGCCAGCCGGATGGCCGCGCTGCACGCGCCGGTGAGCGAAAAAACCATGGCTGAGGCCTTGCCGGATGCTGCTGCGCTCCCGATTGATTATTGCTTCACCGCCCCGAATGCCCGCCATACATGGGGCGAAACGCGGGCGCAGATATTGCAGCATATCCACAGCCAAAATCTGCATCGGGACGGGGTGGTTGTCATCGGTGACACCTCGCAAGAACGCGCCTGGAGCGAGGCGGCCCGTTTGGCTGGCTATGTGAGCGCCGAGCAGTTTTTTCGGCCCTAGCGCCCCCGAGCGAAGCGAGGCCACGGCGCCGCAGCCCATTTTTGCCACTTGTTGCAAAAATGCCGCCGTAAGGCGCTGGATCCTCGGCGAGTGCTGACCCATGCCGGTTTGGGTGAATGGAGTTTACCGTAGCAACCCATGGCCTCGGCTTCGCCATCGGCGGGGGATTTCATCCCCCCGCGCTTTGCGCTCCCCCCTTCAAAGGGGAAGCGCGAGGTTTAAGCAGCCATTTCAATGCCGCTAATGCTGGCCTTTTCCACCAGATCGGCCACCACCGCATTGGCTGCCTTCGCCCAATTGGCTTTTTCAACCATTTCGGTGATCTGCGCCTGCACTCGATCAAAAGGCAGCACATCGCCAACCGCTTTGGCATCGAGCCGCAGGATATGGATGCCATAGCGGCTGGGCACCGGTGCGGGGCAGAGCGTGCCTTCCGCCATTGCATCCATGGCGCGCTCGAATTCCGGCACGGTATCGCCCGAAACCAGCTGCCCGAGCTGGCCGCCATTTTCCTTGGAGGGGCAGTCCGAAATCTCCCGCGCCAAGGTGCCAAAAGCGTTTGGCTGGCTGGTCAAAGTCGTCAGCGCCGCTTCGGCTTTTTTATAGGCTGCTTGCCGGGCTTCACTGTCGCTAGGATCGGCGGCAAACAGGATATGGCTTGGCTCATAAAGCGTGGGTGCGCGAAACATATCTGGATGATCCGCGTAAACCTTGGCGATTTCGGCCTCAGCCGGTGTATCAGGCTTTACCAAAAGCTCCAGCAGCAGGCGGATGAGGGATTCGTCCTCGGTTTCCACCTTGCCCGGTTCCAGCTCCTTTGGGGCGGGTTGCAGGTCGCGCTTGCGGGCGTCTTGCAGCAAAAGCTCGCGGATCACCAGCGCCCGTGCGCCGCTTTTCCAGGCCCAGCCGGGTTTGCCTTTTGGGGCGTTGTGGTTTTGCGCCTCTGCCGCGATATCCGCAGCAGAGATAGCAACACCATTGACCGAAACATCCGGCATCAGGGGTTTGAGTTGGCTCATTTGCTGGCTCCTTTACGAGAGCGCGAAATCTGGTAGCCCTTGCGCCATGGGGTGATGTAGCGGATCGGGGCGCTTAGCATATGCACCAAGCGGGTGAACGGGAATAAAAGGAAGATCGTTAGGCCAAGGAAGATATGCAGCTTAAAGATCAGGGCCGAATCCGCGATATAGCTGGCGGCTTTGCCGTCAAAGAAGAAGATCCCTTGCGCCCATGCCATAAATTTAACCATTTCACCGCCGTCCAAATGCTGGATGGATACGAATATGGTAAAAAGACCAAGCACCAGTTGCACCAAAAGCAGCACCAGAATGCCGATATCGGCAAAGCTGGAGTTTTTGCGGATGCGCGGGTCTCCCAGCCGCCGCAGCAAAAGCATGGTGCCGCCGATTAGTGCCATGATGCCGGCCACGCCGCCCGCGACCACGGCGAGGGTTTGCTTGAATTCATTGGTGACACCGAAAAAGTGGAAGATGCTCAAGGGTGTGAGCAGCCCGATCAGGTGGCCAAAGAAAATGACCAAAACCCCGACATGGAACAGCACCGAGCCGATGATCAGCGACTTGCGCCGCAATAGCTGGCTGGAGCTTGATTTCCAGGTAAACGGGTCGCGATCATAGCGCGCGATCGAGCCGATAAGCAGCACCGAAAGCGCGATATAGGGGTAGGTTCCAAACAGAAATTCATTCATGGTTCTGCTCCTTAATTTAGCGCGCTAGGCGGCTGGTTACGGGGGGTGTCCATTTGGCTGAGCATATCGCGCACTTGCGGGCAGCCTGCATTCGGATCAGGGGCGAAGGTGACCTCGGATTCCTCCCAGACCTCGTCAAGCGCCTCCAGATCGTCAGGATCATCATCCTTTACAGCCAGCAGCTCGGCCAGCGCGGCCTTATCGGCCTTTGCGCCCGAGATTTGCGCCAGCGCGATGAACAAAGGCGCATAGCTGCTTTCACGGCGGTTAAGCCGCACCGCGATGCCCTCCAGAATATGCGCCGCGTCAGCCAGCACCTCGCGGGCCTCTTCAATCGGGCGCATGGCGAGGAATTCCAGCAGCACCGGCAGGTGGTCCGGTAGCTCCGTGCTGGCTGGCTCAAAGCCCGCCGCGCGGTAGTTTTCTACCAGATCCACCATCGCGCCGCCGCGATCTCTACTTTCTCCATGCACATGCTCAAACAGGTTTAGGCTCAGGGTTTTGGAGCGGTCAAACAGCGCGACATAGGTTTCCTGAATGTCATAGATATCGCTGGAAGCCAGCGTATCTATCAGCGTATCCAGCGCCTTGAGCGTTGCCTCCGGCAGCAGGTCTCCCTGCTGCAAGGCGGCCTTAAGCTCGGGGCCGGCGGCCTGCAAATCCGGTGTCGGATAGCTCAGCAGGGCCGAGATGGCTTTAATCGGCATATGCATTATGAAACCCCCTTTGCAGCGGCGGGCATGGGCGGAATGGTGAAGCCTTTGTCTTTTTTGCCCCCCCCGAACATGCTGGTTTTGGAAATACCGGTCGAGCAGCCATTACCATCGGTAAAACCACAGCCGGAGCGGATGTCCATGCCATCCTCGACGGTTTCGCGATGCGCCGTTGGCACCACAAAGCGGTCTTCATAGTTGGCAATCGCCATGATGTGATACATATCCTCGATCAGCTCCGGCGTCATGCCGACGCGCTCGGCGATGGCTTCATCAATCACCCCATCCACGGTTTTGCTCCGCATATAAGCCCGCATCGCCAGCATCCGCTCAAGCGCGTTTACCACCGGAGCCTCGTCACCCGCCGTTAGCATATTGGCGAGGTAGCGCACCGGAATGCGCAAGCTTTTTACATCCGGCATATCGCGGTCAATCCCGATCGCGCCGGCCTCGGCTGCGTTCTGAATGGGCGAAAGCGGCGGGATATACCAAACCATCGGCAGGGTGCGATATTCGGGGTGCAGCGGGAAGGCGATTTTCCAGTCAATCGCCATCTTGTAAACCGGCGAGTTCTTGGCGCTCTCGATCCAGTCTTGCGGCACACCATCCGCCAAGGCCTGCGCGGCCACGGCGGGGTCATTGGGGTCAAGGAACATATCGAGCTGGGACTGATAAAGGTCTTTTTCGTCCGCGGTATTGGCCATTTCCTCGATCCGGTCGGCGTCATAAAGGATCACACCGAGGTAGCGGATACGCCCGACGCAGGTTTCGGAACACACAGTCGGCAAGCCGCTCTCAATGCGCGGATAGCAGAAGGTGCATTTTTCCGATTTGCCGCTTTCCCAGTTATAATAAACCTTCTTATAGGGGCAGCCGGATACACACATCCGCCAGCCGCGACATTTTTCTTGGTCGATCAGCACAATGCCGTCTTCCTCGCGCTTGTAGATCGCGCCGGAAGGGCAGGAGGCGGCGCAGGCCGGGTTAAGGCAATGCTCACAAAGGCGGGGGAGATACATCATAAATGTATTTTCATATTCCCCGTAAATCTCCTTTTGAATGCCCTCGAAATTGTAATCCTTCGAGCGCTTTTCAAACTCGCCGCCAAGGATTTCCTCCCAGTTCGGGCCGCCGACGATTTTTTCCATGCGCTCGCCGGTCAATACCGAGCGCGGGCGCGCGGTGGGGAATGCGGGCATATCGGGGGCCGATTTCAGGTGGTCATAATCAAAGGTATAAGGCTCGTAATAATCGTCGATCTCGGGCAGGTCCGGATTGCCGAAAATCTTGGCCAAGATCCGCCATTTGCCGCCTTGCTTGGGCTGGAGCGTGCCTTTTTTGCTCCGCTCCCAGCCGCCATTCCATTTGGCCTGGTTTTCCCAGTCTTTCGGGTAGCCAATGCCGGGCTTGGTTTCGACATTATTAAACCATGCATATTCAACGCCCTCGCGCGAGGTCCAGACGTTTTTGCAGGTGACTGAGCAGGTGTGACACCCGATACATTTATCAAGGTTCAGCACCATGCCGATTTGAGCGCGGATTTTCATTGATCTGCCTCCGTTTTATTTACTGGGGTGTCGAGCCAGTCGACCTTGTTCATTTTGCGGACAATCACAAATTCGTCGCGGTTGGAGCCAACCGTGCCGTAGTAATTGAACCCGTAGGATTGCTGGGCATAGCCGCCGATCATATGGGTTGGCTTCACGGTTGCGCGGGTTACCGAATTGTGGATCCCGCCCCTGATGCCGGTTTTTTGCGAGCCGGGGGTGTTCACGATCTTTTCTTGCGCGTGATACATATAAATCGTGCCCCGCTTCATGCGTTGGGAAACCACAACCCGAGCCACAAGCGCGCCATTGGCGTTATAGGCTTCGACCCAGTCGTTATCCTCAAGGCCCGCTGTTTTCGCATCCACTTCCGACACCCAAACCACAGGGCCACCACGGTTCAGCGTCAGCATGTGGAGGTTGTCCGAATAGGTCGAGTGGATGCCCCATTTCTGGTGCGGGGTGATGAAGTTCAGCACCACATGCGGCTGGCCTGCCTCGGTGTTATAATCCCCCTCGGTGGTTTTCAGGTCCACCGGTGGTCGGTAGCTGCAAAAGCCCTCGCCGAATGCCAGCATCCACAGGTGGTCTTGGTAAAGCTGCTGGCGGCCCGTAAGCGTGCGCCAAGGGATCAGCTCATGCACGTTGGTATAGCCCGCATTATAGCTCACATGCTCGCTTTCAATGCCCGACCATGTGGGGGAGCTGATGATCTTGCGAGGCTGTGCCGCGATATCACGGAAGCGGATTTTCTCGTCCTCTTTGGGTAGCGCCAAGTGCGCATGCTCACGACCGGTGGCTTTTTCAAGCTCCTGCCATGCCTTCACGGCCACTTCGCCGTTGGTTTCCGGTGCCAGCATCAAAATCATCTCCGCTGCGTCAATCGCGGTGTCAAGCTTGGGCATGCCTTTGGCAACCGTATCTTCCAGCACCACGCCATTGAGGTCGCGCAGGTGCTGCACCTCGATATTGGTGTTCCAGTTGATGCCTTTGCCGCCATTGCCAAGCTTATCCAGCAATGGGCCAACCGAGGTGAACTTATCGTAAATCTGCGAATAATCCCGCTCGACCGCGATATAATTCGGCGCGGTTTTGCCCGGGATCAGCTCACATTCGCCTTTCTTCCAGTCCTTCACCTGATCTTGCGCGATCTCCATCGGCGTATCATGCAGCAGCGGAAGCTGCACCACATCGGTCTCCACACCCAGAATTTCAGGCGCGATTTCGGAGACCTTTTTAGCGAGGCCTTTGAAGATATCCCAGTCGCTCCGGCTTTCATAAGCGGGATCCACGGCAGCCTGTAGCGGGTGGATGAACGGGTGCATGTCCGAAGTGTTCATGTCATCCTTTTCATACCAGCTTGCGGTGGGCAGCACGATGTCGGAGTAAACGGCGGTGGTGGACATGCGGAAGTCAATCGTGACCAAGAGGTCCAGCTTGCCTTCCGGCGCGTCCTCGTGCCATTTCGCCTCTTTGGGCATCCGGCCACCCTCGATGCCAAGGTCTTTGCCCATGACGCCGTTATCGGTGCCGAGCAGGTGCTTGATGAAGTATTCATGGCCCTTGCCCGAGGATCCAAGCAGGTTGGAGCGCCACACGAATAGGTTGCGCGGCCAGTTGGCCTCGTTGTCAGGGTCTTCGCAGGACATTTCCAAGTCACCAGCCACCAGCTGCTCGGCCACATATTCAGCGGCGGTTTTGCCTGCGGCTTTGGCGGATTTGCCGACCTCAAGCGGGTTGGTTTTGAGCTGCGGCGCGGAAGGCAACCAGCCCATGCGCTCGGCGCGGATGTTATAGTCGATCAGGCTCGCATCCCAGTCGCCTTCCGGCGCGGTGGGCGAGAGGATCTCGTTTACATCAAGCTGCTCGTAGCGCCATTGGTCCGTATGGGCATACCACGCGGAGGTCGAGTTCATGTGCCGAGGAGGCCTCGCCCAATCAAGCGCGAAGGCCAAGGGCTGCCAGCCGGTTTGCGGGCGGAGTTTTTCCTGGCCCACATAGTGGCTCCAGCCCCCGCCAGATTGGCCAACACAACCACACATCACCAGCATGTTGATAATGCCGCGATAGTTCATATCCATGTGATACCAGTGGTTTAGCCCCGCGCCTAGGATCACCATCGAGCGGCCTTTGGTCTTTTCGGCATTGGTCGCAAATTCCCGCGCCACCACTTCGATTTTCTCCGCTGGCACGCCGGTGATTTTCTCGGCCCATGCGGGGGTATAGGGGATATCCTGCGCGTAATCATCCGCCACCCAGTCGCCGCCGAGGCCGCGATCGAGGCCGTAATTGGCGCAGAACAGGTCAAACACCGTGGCGACCAGAATCTCTTTCTTGCCGGATTTGATGCGTTTGACCGGCACGTTTTTGGTCATCACCTCGGGGTGTTCGCATTTGACAAAATTTTCGGTGGCCTGGCCGCCGAAATAGGGGAAATCAACCCCCAGCACATCGTCGCGATCTTCTTCCGCGATAAAGGTCATTTTCAGCTCGGTATCTTTGCCCTTGGCGCGTTCCTCAAGGTTCCATTCGCCATCTTCGCCCCAGCGATAACCCATGGTGCCGTTGGGGGAGCAGAGCGCATTGGCCTTGCCATCCCATGCCACTGTTTTCCACTCGGGATTGTTTTTTTGTCCAAGCTTGCCAGCCAGATCATCAGCCCGCAGCAACCGGCCCGGAATGAGCTTTCCGTCTTTTTCTTCCAGGCGCACCAGCATCGGGAAGTCGGAATATTTGCGGGTGTAATCCTCGAAATACTCGGCTTGGCGGTCAAGGTGAAACTCGCGCAGGATCACATGGCCCATGGCCATGGAGAGCGCGCTATCGGTGCCTGCTTTCGGGGCCAGCCAGATGTCGCCAAATTTGGCGGCTTCGGAATAGTCGGGGCTGATCACCGCCGATTTGGTGCCTTTGTAGCGCACTTCGGTATAGAAGTGGGCATCCGGCGTGCGGGTTTGTGGCACGTTACTGCCCCAAAGCAAGAGGTAGCCCGCGTTATACCAGTCTGCCGATTCCGGCACGTCGGTTTGCTCGCCCCATGTCATCGGGGAGGCCGGGGGCAGGTCGCAATACCAGTCATAAAACGACATACAGGTGCCGCCCATCAGGCTGAGGTAGCGCGAGCCAGCGGCGTAGGACACCATCGACATGGCGGGGATCGGCGAGAAGCCGAATATCCGGTCGGGGCCGTAGGTTTTGGCGGTGTAAGCATTGGCGGCGGCGATGATTTCGTTGGCCTCGTCCCATGTGGCGCGCACAAAGCCGCCTTTGCCACGGGTTTTGGTATAGGCATCGCGGGCCGGTTTATCTTCTTGCAGGGCCTTCCAGGCCGCAGTGGCGCTCATGGTGGCGCGATATTTGCGATAGGCCTTCAGCATCGCGCCACGGATCAGCGGGTTTTTGACGCGGTTGGCGGAATAAAGATACCATGAGTAGCTCGCGCCGCGCTGGCAGCCACGAGGCTCGTGGTTGGGCATATCCGGGCGGGTGCGCGGGTAGTCTGTCTGCTGGGTTTCCCAGGTGACAATAC
>WFUK01000225.1 GCA_015485015.1 Paracoccaceae bacterium
GCAGATATCAGCAAATACAACCTCGATCTGGAACTCAAACGCCCGCCAATTCCCGCTGGCCAGCCGGTAATTCTGGTGCCCGGACAGGTGGAGAACGACGCTTCAATCCGCCTTGGCGCGGGCGAGATCACCACCAATCTTGGCCTGCTCAAAGCCACCCGCGCTGCCAATCCCGAGGCCTATATCATCTATAAGCCCCATCCCGATGTGGAAGCCGGATTGCGCCCGGGAATCGTGGAGAATGCCGCTGATTATGCCAACTGGATCGCCGATCAAGCCCCTATTATGCCCCTGATCAAAATGTCGAACGCGGTCTGGACGCTGACCTCGCTTACGGGGTTCGAGGCGCTTTTACGCGGCAAAGCCGTCACCTGCCTTGGCACGCCGTTTTATGCCGGTTGGGGGCTGACAGACGATCATTCCCCCTGCCCGCGCCGCCGCGAAAAGCCCTCGCTGGAAGGGCTGGTTCATGCCACGCTGATTGATTATCCGCTCTATCTCGACCCCAAAACCGGTAATCCCTGCGCGCCGGAATTGCTGATTCAGCGGCTGCAAAATGGCGAAGGGAAAACGCGGCTCAAGCTGCGGATCTTGGCCAAGCTACAGGGCCGTTTTGCCAGCTATGCCTATCTTTGGCGCTAGGATTTAGCGGCGGGGTGGCTGCGATTGTAAATCTCCATCAGGCTGGTTTGGTCCAGCGCGGTATATACCTGCGTGCTGGTCAGCGAGGCATGGCCAAGCAGCGCCTGAATGGTGCGCAGATCCCCGCCCGCCTCCAGCAAATGCGTGGCAAAAGCGTGGCGCAAGGCATGGGGCGTGGCGGTTGCGGGCAGGCCAAGCTGGCCGCGCAAACCCTCCATCAGCTTTTGCACCGCCCGTGCCCCCAGCCGCTTGCCCCGCACCCCGATAAAAAGCGGACCATCCAGCGCCAGATCATAGGGGCAGGCCTTCAGGTAAGCCTCGACCGCTGCGCGGGCCACCGGCAAAACCGGCAGCAGCCGCTCTTTATTGCCCTTGCCGATGATGCGCAAAACCTCGGGCAAGGGCGCTTGCCCGCGATCCAGCCCCAGCGCCTCGGATATCCGCATGCCGCAGCCATAAAGCAGCAGCAAAACCGCCGCATCCCGCGCCCCGACCCAGCTTTCCTTATGCTGGATATCCACCATCGAAATCATCTCGCGGGCATCATCCGCCGCAATCGGGCGCGGCAGGCGCGGCTGCATTTTTGGCCCCCGCATCGAGGCCACGGCAGGGTTATCCACCCCCTCGGCCTCGTTTAGCCAGCGATAAAACCCCTTCACCGCCGAGAGCGCCCGCGCCAGGCTGCGCGCAGATAGCCCCCGCCCGCGCTCATGCGCCATCCATGCCCGCATATCGGTTACATCAATAATTGCCAAACTGCGCAGGCCGATATCTCCGCCCTTATAGCTGGTCAAAAACCCTAAAAACCCCGACAGATCCCGCCGATAGGCCTCAAGGGTTTTGCCGCTTTTGCCAGCCACTTGCGCGGCCTCAAGCCAGCGCTGCATCAGGTTCACCGCTTGCGGTGCGCCAATCATGCCACCCAGCGGCGCAAGATGCGCTCAAAGGCTTCGGCAAAAAATGTCAGCAAATCCACCCCCTGCTCGGGGCCAAACCGATCGACATTATCCGAGCCAAAAGCCAGCATCGCCGGTAGTTGCTTTTGCCCTAAATCCAGCCGCAACAGCGCTTCGGATTTCACCCGGCCCGCCGAGGCGGTAAATACCCGCGATTTGCTTGATCCAGCCACGCGCAGGGTCACCTTGCGCATCGCCACATCGCGGCCGCCGGTGATGACCTCGCGAATGCTGCCCGGCTCCATCGGGGTGACCACCGCGTGGGGCGGGCTGCTGGCTTGGGATTGGCTTTCGATGCATAGCCGCACCGTGTCTACCCCCAAGATATTGGCCACCTCGCTTTGCAGCACATCCAGAAAGCCCTGAAAATCCTTTGGCTCCAGCACCGATAGCACCGCGCGCTGCACCTGATTGGTGCCAGCCATATTATCATAGGCCGCCGCGATCACGCTGGCATGGGTATCCTCCAGCCGCTCCAACCGTTGCTCCAGCCGCTCGAGGAATACATTGCGCAGATCAACCACGCGCTCGCCCTGCGCCTCGTCCTGGGCATGCAGCAGCGCCCGCATCACGGCGCTATCTTCCAGCACCACCGAAGGATCTGCCAGAATATCGGCCTTTAGTTTTTCAACCGTGTCCATCATGGTCCCCTAGAGTATTTTCTGACCGGTTTTGGCCCAATCCGCCATAAATGCCGCCAGCCCCTTATCGGTCAGCGGATGATCCGCCAGCTTTTTCAGCACATTGGGCGGCGCCGTTACCACATCCGCGCCGATCAGCGCAGAATCCGTGACGTGATTGACCGAGCGCACAGAAGCCACGAGGATTTCGGTATTGAAGGTGTAATTATCATAAATTGTGCGGATATCGGCGATCAGCTCCATGCCGTCGAGGTTGACATCATCCAGCCGCCCGACAAAAGGCGAGATGAAGCTCGCGCCGGCCTTGGCTGCCAAAAGCGCCTGATTGGCCGAGAAGCACAGCGTGACATTCACCATGGTGCCCTCATCGGTCAGGGTTTTGCAGGTTTTCAGCCCCGCCCATGTCATCGGCACTTTCACCGCGATATTATCGGCGATTTTGGCGAGCTTGCGGCCTTCGGCAATCATCTCCTCGGCCTCGGTCGCCACCACTTCGGCGCTGACCGGCCCGCTCACCAGCGCGCAAATCTCTTTGGTGACCTCCAAAATATCGCGCCCCGATTTCAGGATCAGGGAGGGGTTGGTGGTTACACCATCCACCATGCCAAGGTCATTCAGCTCGGCGATGGCGTCAATATCAGCGGTATCTACAAAAAATTTCATGCCTCAAGTCCATTTATTATGCGCCCCTTTTGGGCGGGTTCGCTATACCCTATCTTAAGGATTCGGCAGAGGGAAGCCAGCATGTCGCAGGTGGCAGATTTTATTCAGGGTGATCCGGTCGGGGTGCTGACCACCGAGCCGGTCAGCCGCTTGTTTGACTACCGCGCGCCTGCGGGCGGGGTCAGCGTGGGCGATCTGGTGAAGGTGCCGCTGGGCCCCAGGCGCGTTTTGGGCGTGGTCTGGGGCAAAGGCACGGGGTTTGATCCCGGTAAGCTGCGCGCAATTTCCACGGTATCGGATGCGCCGCCGATGATGCCCGATATGCTGGCATTCCTCAAGAAGGTGGCGGACTATAATGTCGCGCCGCTATCCCAGGTGCTAAAGCTTGCCACCCGCGCGCCGGGGCTGCTGGACCCGCCCGCGAAGCGCAAGCTGATATCACTGACCGAGCGCCCGCCAAGCCGCATGACGCCTGCGCGCCAAAAGGTGATCGATTTCCTCAAATCCCAAGGCAACCGCCCGTTTGCGCCGGTCGAGCTGGCGCAATTCGCGGGGGTTTCAGCGGGGGTGGTTACGGGCCTGATCAAGCAAGGCGCGCTACTGGTAGAGGACGCGCCGCGCGATCCGCCCTATCCGCGCCTTGATCCCGTACATAAGGGCAAAGCGCTGTCGGAGCTGCAAGCCAAGGCGGCTTTGGCGCTGCGCGAAGCCGTCAAATCCCGCGCCTATAATACCACGCTCTTGAAGGGTGTTACCGGCTCGGGCAAAACCGAGGTTTACCTTGAAGCGGTGGCCGGGGTGCTGGCCCAAGGCCGCCAAGGCCTCGTGCTACTGCCCGAAATCGCGCTGACAGTGGATTTCCTTGAACGGCTGGAGACCCGCTTTGGTGCGCGACCCGCCGAGTGGCATTCGGGCGCGACCATGTCCGAGCGCCGCCGCTGCTGGCGCGCGGTGGCATCTGGTGAGGCGCAGCTGGTGGTCGGCGCACGCTCGGCGTTGTTTTTGCCGTTTCAGGACCTTGGGCTGATTGTGGTCGATGAGGAGCATGACGGCTCTTATAAGCAGGAGGAAGGCGTGTGCTACCACGCCCGCGATATGGCGGTGCTGCGCGCCTCGATCACAAGCGCCAGCGTGGTGCTGGCCACCGCAACGCCCAGCCTTGAAACATGGGCCAATGCCGAAGCGGGCAAATACACCCGCCTTGATCTGCCCGAGCGGTTTGGCACCGCGAAACTGCCGGAAATGGCGGCGATTGATATGCGCAGCGAGGAGATGCAGGCCAAGATCGGCATCGATCACCCCCACCAGCGTCAGATGCGGGAAATTATGGCCCTTGGCGACCATTTGCGTGCCGATAATGATATCCGCCTCGCCCGCGGCAATCGCCTCGATCCGCTCTTTCAGGCCACGGGCGGAATCCGACAGGTCCGAGGACAGGATTTCCACGCGAGCCTCGGGGAAGATCTCCGCCACCTCCTCGGCTATCCGCTCCACCCCCGGGCCAAGCGCGGCCATTTTGCCGGTCACCTCGCAGCTCGGGCAGGTTTCGGGGATCGGCTTCCACGCGCCGCATTGGTGGCAA
>WFUK01000226.1 GCA_015485015.1 Paracoccaceae bacterium
CCTGCGATTGGCGATAGGCGGGCTTGTTCAGCACAAAATCGGCGATCTCCTTGCCCTCGTCATCATAGCGCATTTCGTCAAACAGGTTTTTGCCAAGGCCGGAGCGTTTGATGGTTTTCAAAAACAGCTTCGGGATGATCATATCGGTGTCGATATTGATCAAAGGCATCGGGGCGGCAACGCCGGTTATTTTAGTGAATTTTTCCATGGTGATGCTCCTTAAAGATCACGAATATCGGTCAGATGACCGGTCAGGGCCGCAGCCGCAGCCATAGCCGGGCTAACGAGATGCGTGCGCCCGCCGCGCCCTTGCCGGCCTTCAAAATTGCGGTTCGAGGTGGCGGCACAGCGCTCGCCGGGCTGGAGCTGATCGGGGTTCATCGCGAGGCACATAGAGCAGCCCGCCAACCGCCATTCAAAACCGGCATCAATCAGGATTTGGGCAATGCCCTCCTCCTCGGCCTGCGCGCGCACAAGGCCGGAGCCGGGCACAACCATGGCCCGCATGCCCTCTTTGATCTTCTTGCCTTCCACAATATTGGCCACCTCGCGGAGATCCTCGATCCGGCCATTGGTGCAGGAGCCGATGAATACCGTGTCAATTTCAATGTCGGTCAGCTTCATGCCGGGGGTTAGCCCCATATAATCCAGCGCCCGCTGGGCGGCCTCGACCTTGCCACCTTCAAAATCGCTGGCAAATGGCACGGTGGCGCTAATCGGCAACACATCTTCCGGGCTGGTGCCCCATGTAACGCTGGGCTGGATGTCTTCGGCTTTGATCGTCAGCACCTTGTCAAACACCGCATCCTCATCGGTAAACAGGGTTTTCCAATAATTCAGCGCCGCTTCCCATTGCGCGCCCTTCGGGGCATGCGGACGGCCCATCACATAGTCAAAGGTCTTTTGGTCCGGCGCAATAAGCCCAGCGCGCGCGCCGCCTTCAATCGCCATGTTGCACACGGTCATCCGGCCTTCCATGGAAAGCGCTTCGATCGCCGCGCCGCAATATTCGATCACATAGCCGGTGCCGCCTGCCGTGCCGGTCTCGCCGATCACATGCATAGTGATATCCTTGGCCGTCACCCCCGCTTGCAGCTTGCCGGTAATCTCGACCTTCATATTTTTGCTTTTCGCCTGAATCAGCGTTTGCGTGGCCAAAACATGCTCGACCTCGGAGGTGCCGATCCCGTGCGCCAGCGAGCCGAAAGCGCCGTGGGTGGCGGTGTGACTATCGCCGCAAACCACCGTCATGCCCGGCAATGTCCAGCCCTGCTCGGGACCAACGATATGCACAATCCCTTGGCGAACATCATTCACCGGATAATAATGCACGCCGAAATCAATGGCGTTTTTCTCCAGCGCATCAAGCTGAATCCGGCTTTCTTCATTCTCCACGCCCTTCAGGCGATCCAGCGTGGTCGGCACATTGTGATCCGGCACGGCGATGGTTTTATCAGGTGCATGCACCTTGCGGCCCGCATTGCGCAGCCCTTCAAAGGCTTGTGGGGAGGTCACCTCATGCACGAGATGGCGGTCAATATAAAGCAGCGATGTGCCGTCTTCAGCGGTGGATACCATATGGGCATCCCAGATTTTATCATACAGGGTCTTGGCGGTCATGGTGGGCTCGCAATTTTGGAGGAAAAGCTAGGAATCGAACGGCGCGCTCAGGCCTGCACGGCCCGCAAAAGGCGGTCGCCGTGGAATCTCCAAGGCAAGCGCGTGTGGTCATCAAGATCAAAAAACCGTTTCATTCTTCCTTTTTACGCGGGAAACCCCCCAGGGGCAAGCGCGAGGTTATTGCGGTAATTCCGGCTTCTGTCGCTTTGCAGACAATTCAAGCCCAATTATTGGGCTATTTTTGGCGCACTCAAAGTTTAGGGGTGTAACCCGTGTGGTATTTGCGGGTTTGGACAGCATTGGATTCTGATCAAAAGCCCGTGATGCCCATAAATCCGGAATGACGCATTTCAGGTTTCCCCCGGCGGCGAGAAGGCGGTTTTGGGCCACAAAACCCCTGTTTGCGCTTCGCGTTGTTGGCCTTCAGGCCATCGGCGATTCCTTGCGTGCTTTCATAAACTTCATCTTCACACCTCTAATTTACTAAATTAGGAGTTGTTTTTGTGTGGGCATCTCATAAAGTCCCGAATATTCACAATCTTCGAGGCCAAACTTGAAAAACTGCGTTAGATTCCCACATTTACTCAAATCCGATATATTTGACGATCTGGATATAGAATTCGCTTCGGCTTTTCTGGATGCCTGTAACGTCAAAATTTTTGCTGAAGAAACCGTGGTGCTGGAACAGGGCGAGCCGGCCGATTCCCTGATTCTGGTGGCCCATGGCCATGTGGATGTTACCTATGTTGGCGAAGATGGCCGCCAGCTGTTTTTGCTGCGCGTCCGGCCGGGCCTGACACTGGGTGAAACCGAGACCATCTCCGGCGGGCCATGCGCCGCCACCTGCACCACCTCTGATTCCGCTACCTTGCTTTATTATAGTGGAGCCAAGCTGGAAAAAGCGTTGCAAAACTATGGATTTATAAAAAACATCACCAGAATATTCCATAAGCGGCTGTTAAAAGATAATTGGCTCAAACATATCGCGCAATATGGCGCGGTGGAAAAACGCCTGCGCAGCCATTTGTATATTCTATCCGAAACCAGCCCGAAAATTCGCGAAACCCAGTCCGATCTGGCGACCGTGGTTGGCTGTTCACGCCAGACCATAAATCGCGAATTATCCAAGCTGCGCGCTGCCGGCATCATCGAGCAAAACGGCAGCGAAATAACCGTGCGGAACCGGATCGCGCTGGATGTGGATGCCAATATCTAGGTCTACGCCCTAGGGCATAATTCAGGCTAAAGTGATCACATCCACCACCGAATCGGAGCGGCCGAGCCAGGATTCGGCGACGGGCTAGCGCCACAATACCTGATCCTTAATTTCATTGGGCCAATAAACCGTATCGGCAATGCCGTCGCCATCCACTGCGGCCTCGTTGCCAATGATCACTAGCGGTATCAAAATCCCGATCGCCTCCCCCCTATGGCGCTTCAGCCTTTTCCGGTGCCGCCCCCGCATGGCGCTTCAATGGCACATGCTTCAAAAACCAGCCAATCACAAACGCCGCAAATGCGGCCCCGGCGGCCAGCAAAAATACAGGATGCAGCGCATCTGTTATTGCCTGCCTGATCATCACCTGCACAAATTCCGGTAAACCGGCAATCATATCCGCTCCAAGCGTGCGCATATCCCCGCCGCCCATATCCTGCCCGCCAAAGCTTTCCTTCAGACTATTGGTAAACAGCGTGCCAAATATCGACACTCCGATCAGCCCGCCAACCTGCCGAAACAGCGTAAACCCTGCCGTCGCCGCCCCCATTTGTGACTGCGGCACCGCGTTCTGAATAGAGGTCGTTCCAACCGACATCGTCGGCCCCAGCCCAATACCGACAATAAACATATAAAGCGAAATCACCGTCGCCGACGTATCAACCTGAAGTTGCGTCAGCAACAATAACCCAATCGTCATCACCCCCATGCCGATCATCGGCAATCGCCTATAATGCCCCATCCGCGCCATAATCCGCCCCGCGCCAATCGACCCGCTCAAAATACCAAACATCATCGGAATAAGCTGAAGACCGGAAACGGTCGGGCTCGCCCCCTTCACCTGTCTCTTATA
>WFUK01000227.1 GCA_015485015.1 Paracoccaceae bacterium
ATCTTCCCGCGTGGCTCCGAGCTGGTCGCGCCGATTAATGCCGCCATCGCCGCCATGCGCGCCGACGGCACGCTGGATGCGCTCAACACCAAATGGTTCCTTGAGTATAAAATGGGCGGCTAAAGCTGCCCCCCCTTCCGGCGCATGGCTTCGGGAGGGGGATTTAGGATTTTTCTGTGCATTCAAACCAAGATAACGACTTCCCCTATTGGCTGCTGGTCGCTGCCACCATCGGGCTATACCTTGCTTACCGCGTCGCGACGGACGAGCTATATACGCAGGTGATCACCATTGTTTCCAAAGGGGTCTGGGTCACGGTTTTTGTAACGCTGGTGGCGTTTTTTATCGCTTCCGTTTTGGGGCTTGTCTTGGCCGTCGGCTCGCTTTCGCGCTTTATCGTTTTGCGCCAGCTCGCGCGGTTTTATATCGAAATCATTCGCGGCATTCCGATCCTTGTGCTGCTGTTTTACATCGCTTTTGTCGGTGCGCCCGCGCTGGTGGTGGCAATTAATTGGCTGATCGAGCCGCTGGGCTTTGACCCGATGCGCACCCGCGATCTGTCCTTGATGTGGCGGGCGGTGCTGGCGCTCACCATCGGCTATTCGGCCTTTATCGCCGAGGTATTTCGCGCCGGTATTCAATCGGTTGATCCCGGCCAGATCGAAGCCGCCAAGGCGCTGGGGCTTAATGGCTGGCAGCGCTTTCGCTATATCATTTTCCCGCAAGCCATCCGCACTATTTTACCGCCGCTGGGCAATGATTTTATCGCCCTGATCAAAGATAGCTCGCTGGTTTCGGTGCTGGGCGTGGCCGATATTACCCAGCTTGGCAAAATCTATGCGGCTGGCAGCTTTCGGTTTTTCGAGACCTATAATATCGTCGCCTATGTTTACCTGATGATGACGGTGACCCTGTCGCTCGGGCTGCGCAGGCTTGAGCGGAAAATGCGGGCGGCGCCTGAAGGATAGCCCCGCCCGACAAAAGATGTTATTGCTGACCGAAATCATCGAGCGTCACTTCGCCATCACCATTGCGGTCCAGAATAGCAAACCAAGCTTCATTTTGCTGCTCGAATTCCTCTGCACTCACCTCGCCATTGCCATCCACATCATTGAATTCAAGGGTCATGCCAACGGCAGCTTTGCCATGGCCACCACCGGCATTTTCGTTTTCCTGATCGGCGGCACGCGCTTCATCAAAAGCAACATATTCTTCGGCGGTGATCACCCCGTCATGGTCGGCATCGAAGGTATAAAACACATCGCCGCGCCGCTCTACGATTTCGGCCAAGGAGACCGAGCCGTTTTCATCCAGATCCCAGCCCGTGAGAAATCCGGCACCGGGGGCGGCTTGTGCGGCCAGGGCGGTGGCAAAGAGTGTGGCGGTTACGGTCGCTGTTGTAATGGTTTTCATTTTTGACTCCAGTCAGATTGTAGTTTTACCTATTTGGTGTGTGAAATATGGAACTACATACTCACTTATCAAGCTGCCGGAGGATATTTCTGCACGAGCGGCAAAAATACGCCGCTTTCCGCTTACTGAAAATAGTGGATTTTGCCGCCGCTACTCGCTAGCATCCCGACTAAATGAAAGAGGTTTAGATCGTGAACGCACCCCAAGGCATTTTGCAACCGGGCGAGTTGCTCAACAATACCTATGTGATCGAGCGGCTGGTCGGCGCGGGGGGCACTGGCGAGGTGTATCTGGCCAAGAATGTCGTCTCTGGCCGTAAATTCGCCATCAAGATTCTCAAGCAGGAATTTTCGCAAAACGAGGCGTTTATCAATCTGATGCGCCGCGAGGCCGATGTGCTGCATAATGTGATCGACGATGCGGTGGTGCGCTATAACGAGCTGCTGAAATCGGAAATGCATGGTGGCTTTGTGTTTTTGGTAATGGAATATATCGAGGGGCCGTCCTTGGCCGACCTGATGCAGCAGCGCGGGGGGATCGATGCCGAATCCCTGCTGCTGATTGCGCAGCGGGTGGGCAAAGGGCTGATGGCGGCCCATGCCCAAAACGCCTTTCACCGCGATATCTCGCCCGATAATTTCATCCTGCCTGATGGCGACCCCGCCCGCGCCAAGCTGATCGATTTTGGCATCGCGCGGGATCTTTCGGAAAATGCCCAAACGGTGGTTGGCGGCGGTTTTGCCGGTAAATATCAATATGCCTCGCCCGAGCAGCTGAATGGCGATGCCGATGCCCGCTCCGATCTTTATAGCCTCGGGATTACCCTGCTAAACGCCTATCGTGGCAAATCCGAGCGGGTTGGCTCGTCGTTGATGGAGATCGTAAAAGCCAAGGCCGAGCGGGTGGATGCGCGCGATGTGCCCGGCCGCCTCGGGGCCTTGATTTCGCGTTTGGCCGAGCCAGCGCCGGAGGACCGCTTTCAATCCGCCGCCGAAATGCTGCAATGGCTGGAGGGCGGGCCGCAAGCCGCCGCCGCGCCGATGGATTTCGAGCAAACCCGTATCATTGCGCCTTCACGCCCGACCACCGGATTTCAAGGCCTGCCGGACGAGCCAAAGGCCAGTGGTGGCGGGAAAATATGGGCGCTTCTGCTGATCGCCGCCCTTGGCGGGGCGGGCTGGTTTTTCACCCTTGGGGAGGGAATGGAGATTCTGTTCCCCGCCAAATACGAGCGCGAATCTCCCTATGCCATCCGCATTTCCCACGAGCCGGAAAGCCGGGATATTCGGATTTCCGGCAATGTCCGAGGGCCGGAAATGGGCGCCGGGCTGATCGCCGACCTCAAAAGCGGGTTTGGCGAATATGAGGTTTTACCCCAGTTCACCTTTGCCAGCGGCGAGCCAAATGACCGCTGGGAGCAGATTTCAGCCTCGATGGCCAAGCTGGCCCTGCCGCTGAATTTCTGGGTATTCGAGATGATCGACGAAACCGCCACCCTTACCGGCGAAGCCCCCGATGCCATCACCGCCGCCGAGGTGAGATCAAGCTTTGAAAACAATGCCTCTTTATTGGATGTGGAACCCGTGGTCAGCCTCACCA
>WFUK01000228.1 GCA_015485015.1 Paracoccaceae bacterium
CTTGCGGGCCAAACCAGCTCAAAAAATCAGAATCATCAAAGGCAAAGCTGAAGGATTTGAAAAGCCTACCGGTTTCTCCGCCCGCGCGCAGCTCGACATATTGGTCCGTTTCTTCAATTATTTCTATGCGATCAAGGGTTTGCGCCTGCGCCAAACGCAAGTAAAATATCGCTGCCAGCCCGAGAATAATTGCGCCAAGTCCAAATGCCAGCTGCTTTTTTCGTGTCATATTTCACCTCTTTCAGCGCAGCCTAACCGATTTTATCAAAAAAATACGATTCGGGATTCACAAATCGAATCACTTGTGCCATGATTCGCCTTATTCGACGCTAGATCGAAGTTTGAGGCAGAAAATGGATCAAAATACTAAATCGCGTAGGTTTTTAGGCTACACGACTTCGGTCGGTGTTGCCGTTTTGGTGATCTATTTTTCAATTACAGCGGTTCAAGGCCCTTATGGCCTTAGGAATCTGTTTAAGCTTGAGCAGCGCGAGATCGAATTGCAAGCCAAGCTCGCCCGCGTTACCCAACAGCGCATCGAGGCGCAGAATCGGACGATGCGGCTTTCGGACCAATATCTTGATCTTGACCTGCTGGACGAACAAGCCCGCAAAGTGTTGGGCTATATTCGCTCGGACGAAATAATCATTCAATAGCAATAGATTAGACGGTTTTTCGCTCTAATTTTCAGCACAAGTCAAAAAGGCATGTGACATTTCGTCTGGCTGCTGTATAATATAGTTTAACGATTTACTATATTCAGGAGCCTCGCATGGCCAAAGCCAAGAAACCGAATGTGAACGCAGAAGAGCTGCTGGAATATTACCGCGAAATGCTGCTGATCCGGCGTTTTGAGGAAAAGGCGGGTCAGCTTTATGGCATGGGGTTAATTGGCGGGTTTTGCCATCTTTATATCGGGCAAGAGGCGATTGTCGTTGGCTTGGAAGCTGGCGCAAAAGAAGGCGACCAGCGCGTCACCTCTTATCGGGATCACGGCCATATGCTGGCCTGCGGCATGGACCCGAAAGGCGTGATGGCCGAGCTAACGGGGCGCGAAGGCGGCTATTCTCGCGGCAAGGGCGGCTCGATGCATATGTTCTCGCGCGAGAAGAATTTTTACGGCGGGCACGGGATTGTCGGGGCGCAGGTGCCGATCGGGGCGGGGCTTGCCTTTGCGAACTGGTATCGCGGCAATGACAATGTGAGCTTTGCCTATTTTGGTGATGGCGCGGCCAATCAGGGGCAGGTTTACGAGACCTTCAATATGGCCAGCCTCTGGAAGCTGCCCTGCATTTTTGTGATTGAAAACAACAAATACGCCATGGGCACCAGCCTGCAACGCGGCTCCTCCACCCCCGAGCTTTATACCCGGGGCGAGGCGTTTGGCATCCCCGGCGAAAAGGTGGATGGCATGGATGTTTTGGCTGTCAAAGCCGCTGGCGAAAAGGCGATCGCGCATTGCCGCGCGGGCAAAGGGCCGTATATTCTGGAGATGAACACCTATCGCTATCGCGGGCATTCCATGTCTGATCCAGCCAAATACCGCAGCCGCGAAGAGGTGCAAAAGGTGAAGGAAGAACGGGACCCGATTGACCATGTGCGCGAGCTTTTGGTGGGGGGCAAGCACGCAACCGAGGCCGATTTGAAGGCGATTGATAAGGAAATCAAAAAGGTGGTGATCGAGGCCGCCGATTTTGCCAGCGCCAGCCCCGAGCCTGCGCTTTCGGAACTTTACACAGACATTTTGGCGGAGGCAAACTAATGGCCATCAATATTCTTATGCCCGCGCTTTCGCCCACCATGGAAGAAGGCAATCTGGCCAAATGGCTGGTGAAGGAGGGCGATAGCGTCGAGAGCGGCGATATCCTGTGCGAAATCGAAACCGATAAGGCGACGATGGAATTCGAGGCGGTGGACGAAGGCGTAATCGGCAAAATTCTGGTGGCTGAAGGCACCGAGGGCGTCAAGGTAAACGCCCCGATTGCCGTGCTGCTGGAGGACGGCGAAAGCGCCGATGCTACACCGGTATCCGCAAAAACACCGACCGAAGCGGAACCAGCTGCCCAAGCGCCCGTTGAAACCGGGGCGAGCTTCACCCCGGCACCCGTCGAGCAAGACCTGCCCGCCGGCACCACCTTCAAATCCCAAACCGTGCGCGAGGCCATTCGCGATGCGATGTCCGAAGAAATGCGGCGCTCGGAAGATGTGTTTTTGATGGGGGAGGAAGTAGCGCAATATCAGGGCGCTTATAAGGTCTCGCAAGGGATGCTGGATGAATTTGGCCCGAAGCGGGTGATTGACACCCCGATCACCGAGCATGGTTTTACCGGCATCGCCGTGGGTGCGGCCTTTGCCGGGCTAAACCCGATTGTCGAATTCATGACCTTCAATTTTGCCATGCAGGCGCTGGACCAGATCGTCAATTCCGCCGCAAAAACCCGTTATATGTCTGGCGGGCAAATGACCTGCCCGATTGTGTTTCGCGGCGCCAATGGTGCCGCCTCCCGCGTGGGCGCCCAGCACAGCCATGATTACGCCTCGATGTATGCGCAAATTCCGGGGCTGAAGGTGGTGATGCCTTATTCGGCGGATGATTATAAAGGCCTGCTGAAATCGGCAATCCGCGATCCCAATCCGGTGGTTTTTCTTGAAAACGAAATCCTCTATGGCCAGTCTTTTGATGTGCCGGAAATCGAGGATTATACCGTGCCGATCGGCAAGGCCCGCATCCGGCGCGCGGGGGATGATGTAACGATTGTCAGCTTTGGCATTGGCGTGCAATACGCGCTTGAGGCCGCCGACAAGCTCGCCGAAGAGGGTATCGCAGCCGAGGTGATTGACCTGCGCACCCTGCGCCCGATGGATACCGAAACCGTGATCAAATCGGTGATGAAAACCAACCGCTGCGTGACCGTCGAGGAAGGCTTTCCGGTGGTTTCCATTGGCGGGCATATCTCGGCCACCCTCATGCAGGAGGCGTTTGATTATCTCGATGCGCCGGTGATAAATTGCACCGGTAAAGATGTGCCGATGCCTTATGCCGCCAATCTTGAAAAGCTGGCGTTGGTCACCACGGATGAAGTGATTGCCGCCGTTAAATCAGTAACTTACCGTTAGGAGCGGATCATGCCTATTAACATTTTGATGCCCGCCCTATCTCCCACCATGGAAGAGGGAAACCTCTCTAAATGGCTGGTAAAAGAGGGGGATACGGTTGAATCTGGCGACGTGCTTTGCGAGATCGAAACCGATAAGGCGACGATGGAATTCGAAGCGGTGGACGAAGGCGTGATCGGCAAGATTATCGTGACGGAAGGCAGCGAGGGCGTAAAGGTCAACGCCCCGATTGCGGTGTTGCTGGAAGAGGGCGAAAGCATGGCGGATATCTCTGATGCGCCTGCCGAGGCACCTGCCCCGAAAGCCGAAGCGGACCCAAAACCTCGCAAGGCTGAACCCAACCCAGCACCCGCTGCGGCTCCTAAAGGGGAGCGCATTTTTGCTTCGCCATTGGCGCGGCGGATCGCGGCGCAAAAGGGCCTTGATCTTGGGGCGCTCAAAGGCTCCGGTCCCAAAGGCCGGATTGTGAAGGCCGATGTTGAAAACGCCAACGCGCAGCCTGTGGCCACGACGGCGCAAGCCCCTGCCCCCGCGCCGCAAAGCGCGGATGCAAACGCCGTAATGGCCATGTATGCAGATCGCGAATATGAGGAAATGCCGCTGGACGGTATGCGCAAAATCATTGCCTCTCGCCTGACGGAAGCCAAGCAAACTATCCCGCATTTCTATTTGCGCCGCGAGATCGAGCTGGATGCATTGCTGAAATTCCGTGGTGATCTCAACAAGTCGCTCGCCGATAAGGGCATCAAGCTTTCGGTCAATGATTTCATCATCAAAGCCTGCGCCAATGCCCTGCAAGAAGTACCGGATTGCAATGCCGTTTGGGCCGGAGATCGCATTCTCAAGCTCAAGCCATCGGATGTGGCCGTGGCGGTGGCGATTGAAGGCGGGTTGTTTACGCCGGTTTTGCGCGATGCAGAATCCCGCACCCTTTCCAGCCTGTCGGCGGATATGAAAGACCTCGCCGCGCGGGCCAAAACCCGCAAACTGGCACCACATGAATATCAGGGCGGCAGCTTTGCGATTTCCAACCTTGGCATGATGGGGATCAGCAATTTTGACGCCGTTATCAACCCGCCGCATGGCTCCATTCTGGCGGTTGGCGCAGGGCAGAAAATGCCGGTGGTGAATGCCGAGGGCGAGCTGGATATCGCTACCGTAATGTCGGTTACGCTTTCGGTTGATCACCGCGTGATTGACGGCGCTTTAGGGGCGCAATTTTTGGCAGCGATCAAGCGTAATCTGGAGAACCCGATCTCGATGCTGGCCTAGCTAAGCCATTTTGGAGCGGCGCTACCAAGATCGCTGGCCCCGCGCGGCCAGCGCATCGGTATGCCGTCTATTTGCAAGGGCGGGCGCAGGCGGTGCGCCGGTCCCCATGGGGTTTTCTCCAAAGAAGGCTCAAAATCCGTGGCCTGCGGTGTTTTGGCAAGCGTGCCGATCTCGGCTTGCCGATGCGCCATCAAAAGCCCGGCTGTGCGCGCCAATGAAAGTCGCACACGGGAATATCCGTTTCCAGCCAGCATCCGCAGCACCGCTGCCGCCATCAGGTATCCGGTGGCATGGTCCAGCGCCTGCACGGGAAGCGGCACCGGCACATCGCGCGCCGCCCAGCCCATACCTGCATCCGCAATACCGCTGCTCATTTGCACCAAGCTATCAAAGCCGCGCCGCCTCGCCCAAGGCCCGCTCCAGCCATAAGCGCAGAGCGAAACCTCAAGCGCATCGGGGGCCAGCGCCCGCCGCTTTGCGTAGCCATATCCCAGCCCTGCCAGCGCGCCAGGCCGATAACCATGCACAAACACATCCGCCTGTTTTAACAACGCCTCAAACAATTTCCGGTCGTTAGCCTCGTGCAAATCCAGCCGCGCACAGCGTTTTCCAAGGGTGATATCCGGCACCACATTGGCCTCGTCCCAATCGGGCGGGTCAATCCGCAGCACATCTGCACCAAAGCCCGCCAAGGTCCGCGTGGCCACCGGACCCGCCAAAACACGGGTCAGGTCCAGCACCTTAAGCCCCTGTAACGGGCGCGCAGGCGGGGCCTGCCAAAGGGGTCGGTTATGGGGGCTATCCCACGTGATTAATGGCTCGGCCAACACCGCTTGGCCCTGCGGGTGCGCGCGCCATTCCGCAGCCGAGCGCATCGCCGCCGCAACCCCGCCCTTGGCTATGATTTTGGCTTCCAGCGCAGCCTTGCTCCAGCCCTTAACGGCTTCAGCCACAGTAGCGCGATGGGCATTTACGCCCAGCACCCCAAGCGCAGCGCGGCGATGGTGCGGCAGATTGGTATGCAGCCTTATCCAGCCATCCTTGCAGGCATAATCCCCCGCTACCGCATCCCAGATCGGCGGCATGTCCCAGCCTTCGGGCCTGATTGAGGTGCCAAACCACAGCGAGGCCAGCCGCTGGTTCACCGCCATCTGCCTCGTCTCGCCCACCAGAGAATTCAAGGAAGCGCCAACCGCACCGATCGAGGCCGTGGCAAGATCGCTAACAGCAAAGCAGGAGGCAAATGCCTGAGGATCGACGACCCTATAGTCGCCCTCCAGCCCCAACGCAGCCCATATAGCTTTGTCTATTTTCGTTTCGATCAGTTGGTCTCACCCGTTCAAAAGCTGGTCCATCTCGTGCGAGGGCTGCTCACACCCCGCCTCGCCCACCACCTTGGCCGGCACGCCCGCCACGGTTTTGCAAGGCGGCACATCCCGCAGCACCACAGACCCCGCCGCCACACGGCTGCAATGGCCAATATGGATATTCCCCAATATTTTCGCCCCCGCGCCGAGCAAAACCCCGTCGCCAATCTTCGGGTGCCGATCTTCATCATCTTTGCCGGTGCCGCCAAGCGTAACCGAATGCAGCATCGACACGTTATCGCCGACCACGGCGGTCTCTCCAATCACGATCGAATGGGCATGGTCAATCATTAAACCTTTGCCAACCACAGCCCCGGGATGGATATCAATACCAAACACCTCCGAGCTGCGCATTTGGGCAAAATAGGCCATATCCTTGCGCCCCTGAAGCCAGAGCCAATGCGCCACGCGATAGGCCTGCACCGCCAAAAAACCTTTATAATACAGCAGCGGCTGGATGCTGCGATGGCAGGCGGGGTCCCGGTCAAGAAACGCGACAATATCCGCCCGCGCGGCTTGCCCCAATTCCAGCGAGTCGGCATAAGCCTCGACGCAGACCTCGTTCACCACACTTTCGCTCATATCGCCGGAAGCCAGCTTCTGGGCTATCCGGTAGGCCAGCGCTGATTCCATGGTCTTGTGGTGCAAAACAGCCCCGTAAACCACACCCGCCATCGCCGGCTCGGCCCGAATAATCCCTTGCCCTTCGTCCTTTATGGCTTCCCAGACCGGATCTACCGAACTCAGCTTTGCTTGTTTTTGACCCATAATTTTACTCCATCGCCATTTTAGATGGCCTTCGAGACTATAGATCATACCATTGCCTGCGAATTTCAAGCAAAACATTGTCGTGAGCCACAAGCCTCACCGGTTTTTGTTCTTGATAGAGGTCTATCTTTTGACAAGCAGCAGCCAGAATCCAGCCGCGAGAAGCCAGATAAGCGGTGCAAAATATAGCCGGTCGAGGCTGCGAAACGGCTCGACAGAAGCCTGCAATGGCCCGAAAGGCAGATAGGTCATAACACCGCGCAGGGTAAAAATAACGCCTGCCGCCGCCAGCGCCCATGACCGCAGCCCGTCCAGCCCGCCAAGGCTGAACC
>WFUK01000229.1 GCA_015485015.1 Paracoccaceae bacterium
CCTTGAGATTTCTACGTTGGAAACGGCTTTGAGCGCCGACATCCACTGGGCGCAAGATGTATTTGGCGCGCTGGAAGCGAATGGCCAATCCCCCGTGCCGCGCCCCTTTGCGGCGCTGAATACCGCGCTGGCGGGGCAGGGGGTGGTGATCCGCGCGACGGGCAAGGTCTCCAAGCCGGTGGCGCTGCGCTATTGCCGCGAGAACACCACATCTGAAGCGCTGATCCACCATGTGATCCGCGTGGAAAGCGGGGCGGATCTCAGCATTCTGGAAAACGGGGCCGGGGCTTCGCGGCTGAATACCGTGATGGAAGTGGATGTAGCTAATGGCGGCAGCTTTCACCATCTGCGCGCGCAAGGGCGGGACCATTCCCGCCTTGCCTCTACCGCGATTTTTGCCCGTCTTGGCGAGGAAAGCCGCTTCAAAAGCTTCACGCTTACGGTAAATGGCATGCTGACGCGCAACGAGGTGGTGATCGATATTGACGGCGATAACACCAAGGCCAGCGTGGCGGGGGCCTGCTTGGGCGATGGTGATTTCCTGCATGATGACACGATTTTCATAACCCATGATGCGGTGAATTGCGAAAGCCGTCAGGTATTTAAGAAGGTGCTGAAAAACGGCGCGACGGGGGTGTTTCAGGGCAAGATCCTTGTAAAACCCGATGCGCAGAAAACCGATGGTTACCAGATCAGCCAAGGGCTGCTTTTGGATGAGGACAGCAACTTCCTCGCCAAGCCCGAGCTGGAGATTTATGCCGATGATGTGGCCTGCTCGCATGGTTCTACCTGCGGTGCTGTGGATGAAAACTCGCTGTTTTATCTGATGTCGCGCGGGGTGCCTCGGGCGCAGGCGCAGAACATGATGATCATGGCGTTTCTGGATGAAGCCATTCAGGAAATCGAGGATGATGTCTTGGCGGATGATATTCGCACCCGCCTGCTGGGCTGGACAGAACGGCATAGCGCATGAGCGCCACCAGCGAAATATTCCGCGCTTATCGGGGGTTTTCCGCCTCGATGCAGCGCCAATTGGCCTCAAATCCCGGTGAAGAACGGGTATTTGCCTATTTGGTGATGGCGCTGCTGATCTTTTTTGTTGCGCGGGCGCCGGCTCTATTGAAGCTATCGGCAGCGGCGGCCACCGAGGAGATTTCGAGCGTTGCTTTATTTGTCACCAATCTGGTCGGCTCGTTTTTCTTTGCACCGATCATGCTATATGGCTTGGCGGCGCTCGCACATTTAATAGCCAAGTTATTCAAGGGGAAAGGCGGGTTTTTTGAAGCACGTCTGGCCTTGTTTTGGGCCTTGCTTCTGGTATCGCCCTTGGCGCTGCTCTCCACCATTATCCAAACCGCATTACCGATTGAATGGCTCTCCCAAGGGCTGTCGATCGCTATGTTTTTGCTATTCGCCTATGTCTGGGGCAGCTGCCTGGCGGTGGCCGAACAGTTTAAATCTGCGGTTTGGCCAGCACTTGCCATAATTTTGACAGCTTTAGGGTTAATATTTCTATTTAGAGAGTTAATCATAGGGTGAATCAAATGGTGGGAAATAGTATGGGCATTGAAAATGGTGGAACACTAGGCAATCCTTCGGCTCCGGATTTACGCCGGGAAGTATTCACAACCGAGATCGGCACTTACCAATCCGAGCGCAATGGTTTGGCCTCAAGGGTGGTGGATGCGTGGAAAGACATGCGCGGCTCGACCCGACGCTTGATCGAGGAAAACCCCTCCGAGGGGCGCTTGCTGTTTTATATCCTGCTTTCCGACATGGTTTTCTTTCTTTCCTGGTCGCTGAAAGCGGTGGTTGCGCCATCCTTGGGGGCCAAAGACCTGCTTCCGGCGGAAATCGGCCTTTGGCTGGTGGCGGCGCTGTTTTTGCGCACGGCGCTGGTTTATCTATTTGCCCTGGTTCTGGGCGTTGTGATGCGGCTATTTGGCGGCGAAGGCAGCAGCCGAGACACCCGCGCCGGCGTATTTTGGGGCAGCTTTGTCGCCGCCCCCTTTGGCTTCTTTTTCGCCATTATCACCGTAACCTTCACCTCGCTGGAAAGCACATTTCCGGTGTTGCAAGGCGACATCATCTCCCAAGCGCCCTATTGGCTCAGCCTGATCCCGTTTGTGTATTTCATATCCGCAGGCATTTCCGAGGCGCATAACTTCAAACTCACATTTCCGGTATTTGCAGCCATGAGCGCCACCGCCATCATCGTATGGATCGGCGCGCTATATCTGCGGGCGACCGGCGTAATCTAAAGGCATGATCTATGTATGACGTCTCCGAGGTCCGCAAGGACTTCCCGATCCTCTCCCGCGAGGTTCACCGCAAGCCCCTGATATATCTCGATAACGGGGCGTCATCACAAAAACCGCAGGTGGTGATCGATGCGGTCACCAAGGCCTATGCGGAGGAATATGCCAATGTGCATCGCGGGCTGCACTATCTGAGCAATCTCGCCACCGATAAATACGAGGCGGTGCGCGGCACCATCCGCAAATTCCTCAATGCGCCCTCGGATGAAGAAGTGCTTTTCACCACCGGCGCGACCCACGGGCTTAATCTGGTTTCCTATGGCTGGGGCGTGCCAAACCTGAAGGCGGGCGATGAAATCCTGCTTTCCGTCATGGAGCATCACGCCAATATCGTGCCATGGCATTTTTTGCGAGAGCTCTACGGCGTGGTGCTGAAATGGGTGGAGCCAGCGGCGGATGGCAGTCTGAGCGCGGAAAGTGTGATTGATGCCATCACCGATAAAACCAGGCTGATCGCCATCACCCATATGTCCAATGTGCTGGGCACGGTGGTGGATGTAAAAACCATCTGCCACGAGGCCCGTGCGCGCGGCATTGCCACCAGCATTGACGGTTCGCAAGCCACGGTGCATATGCCGGTGGATGTGGCCGATATCGGCTGTGATTTCTATAGCATTACCGGCCATAAGCTTTATGGCCCTTCCGCCTCGGGCGCGACCTTTATCCGCAAAGAGCGCATGGCGGAAATGCAGCCCTTTATGGGCGGCGGCGATATGATTGACAGCGTCACCCGCGACGCGGTCAGCTATAATGTGCCACCGCATAAATTCGAGGCCGGCACGCCGGGCATTGTGCAAATGATCGGGCTTGGGGTGGCGCTGGATTATATGATGGATCTGGGCATGGAGAATATCGCCGCCCATGAAGCCGGCTTACAAAGCTATGCCTCGCAAAAGCTGTCGGGGCTGAACTGGCTGAATGTGCAGGGCAATGCCCCCGGCAAAGGCGCGATTTTCAGCTTCACCATGGCAGGCGGCGCGCATCCGCATGATATCTCTACCATTGTCGATCAAAAAGGCATTGCGGTGCGGGCCGGGCATCATTGCGCCCAGCCGCTGATGCAGCATCTCGGGGTTTCCGCCACCTGCCGCGCCAGCTTCGGGCTTTATAATACCGTCGAGGAGGTCGATAAGCTGGTCGAGGCGCTGGAGCTGTGCCACGAGCTTTTCGGCTGATTTTTTGCATTTGCATGGCTGCCATGCGCCTGACGCTCTTGCACCTGCCGCGCTGTGCTTTATGGTCGCAGGCAAATTCTATCGGAGGAAAATCGCATGGCTTCATATGATATGGTTATTATTGGCGCGGGGCCGGGGGGCTATGTGGCGGCTATTCGCGGCGCGCAGCTCGGGCTGAAGGTCGCGGTGGTTGAGCGCGAGCATCTGGGCGGCATCTGCCTGAATTGGGGCTGCATTCCCACCAAAGCGCTTTTGCGCTCCGCCGAGATATTTCACCTGATGCAGCGGGCCGGAGAATTTGGCCTGAAAGCCGAGGCGATTTCCTATGATCTGAAGGCGGTGGTCAAGCGCTCTCGCGGGGTGGCGTCGCAGCTATCAGCGGGGGTAAAGCACCTGCTGAAAAAAAATAAAGTGACGGTGATCATGGGCGAAGCCAGCATTCCTGCACCGGGCAAGGTGCAGGTCGGCAAAGACATTCTAACCGCCAAAAACATCATCATCGCCACCGGCGCGCGGGCGCGCGAGCTACCCGGGCTAGAGGCCGATGGCGATCTGGTCTGGACCTATAAACACGCGCTTGACCCTGTGCGCATGCCCAAAAAGCTGCTGGTGATCGGCTCGGGTGCCATCGGCATCGAATTCGCCAGCTTTTTTAATACTCTGGGCGCAGATACCACCGTGGTCGAGGTGATGGATCGGGTGCTTCCGGTGGAAGACGCGGAAATCTCCGGCTTTGCCAAGAAGCAATTCCTCAAGCAGGGCATGAAAATCATGGAGAAATCCATGGTGAAAAAGCTGGATCGCGGTAAGGGCAAGGTCACGGCGCATATCGAAACCGGCGGCAAAACCATCACCGAGGAATATGACACCGTGATTTCGGCGGTCGGCATTATCGGCAATACCGAAGGGCTGGGGCTGGAGGCGCTTGGCCTTGAAGTTGACCGCAGCCATATCG
>WFUK01000230.1 GCA_015485015.1 Paracoccaceae bacterium
CATCAGATTATAGCCCACCAGATAATACATGATCGAGGCAATGCCCACGAGGCCAATGTTTTTGGTTAGCTGCATGGTTACGTTTTTGGAGCGCACCAGCCCCGCTTCGAGCATCGAAAAGCCCGCGCCCATCCACATCACCAAAAAGCCCATCACCAAGAACATGAAGGTGTTGAGAATAAAGCCGATTTCATCGGGGATCTGCGGTGCCGCCTCTTGGGCCAGCGCCGGCGTGGCGAGCATTAGCGCTGCAACCGCTCCGGTAGTTTTGGTAAGTTTGAACATGATTTTCCCTCGTTCCTTGAATTAGATAGCGTCTTCGCCAGTTTCGCCGGTGCGCACGCGAAGCGCGCTTTCCACATCCAGCACAAATACCTTGCCATCCCCGATCGAGCCGGTTTTGGCGGTGGCGGCCAGCGTTTCGACCACCTGATCGGCGATATCGGCGGCAACCACCATTTCCAGCTTCACCTTGGGCACAAAATTCACCACATATTCGGCGCCCCGGTAAATTTCGGTATGCCCGGCTTGGCGGCCATAGCCCTTGATTTCAGAGACCATCAGCCCCTGAACGCCAATCTCGGTCAGGGCTTCGCGCACCTCCTCGAGCTTGAACGGTTTGATGGCGGCAATAATCAGTTTCATATTCGCTCCTATCCTCAATAGCGGTTTGGGTGCAGAGGCACCTGTTGGCCTCAGGTTTTGCGGCAAACTGGCTAAAAAGGAAGCGATATCCCTATAAAACCCTGTGACATTCACGCATTATGCCTAATTTTTAACCACCACCATAATATTGCCTATTTAATAATCACATTAGAAAGGGCGAATAAGTGCCGATCAAAGAATCCCCCCTCTACAATCGCCACAGGATTCGCTATGCTGAGAAAAACAATAACGAGCGCACAGGCAAAATAATGGCCGATAAAAAGACCCCCCCCGCCTCCAAGCGGGCCAAAAGCACACCCAAACCACCGCCCTTGGTGGCTTCAAACGCTGATCGGGTTGCACCTAAATCAACGCCAAAACCCGCCAAAACACCCGGCAAAAAGCCAGCATCCCAAAAGACCGCCACAAAAACCCAAGCCGGCAAAACAGCAAAACCCACCGCGCGCCCCAAGAAAAAACCCAATTCCAAACCTGCAACCAAGAAACCCGCAAAAAAGCGCAATACCGCTAGCCGCATGCTGCGCTGGATCCTGCGCAGCCTGTTTGGCCTGATCTGGTGGATCAGCTGGCGCAGTGCCCTGGTCGGCACGGTCGGCCTGGCGGCATGGACCGCCTATGATTACGCCCGCCTGCCCCCGATGGAGGCCCAGCTCGATGGTCGCGCCCGTGGCTCGGTGCGGCTCTTGGATCGCTACGGCAATATTTTTGCGTGGCGCGGCGAGCAGTTTGACGGCTCTTTACGGGCGCAAACGGTGTCGCCGTTTCTGCGCAATGCCGTGGTCGCAACCGAGGACCGGCGCTTTTACACCCATTTCGGCATCAGCCCGCGCGGCATCGCCAGCGCGATCCGCATTAACCTGAGCGAGGGGCGCGGCCCGCTTTCGGGCAATGGCGGCTCGACCATCACCCAGCAGGTCGCCAAATTGCTCTGCTTGGGCGATACCGATAAAACCGAAGCCGAATGCCGCCGCCAGTCCATGTGGCGCAAAATTCAAGAAGTGCCGTTTTCCTTCGCGATGGAGCTGAAATACGCCAAAGACGATATTCTAAGCATCTATCTGAACCGCGCCTATCTCGGCGCAGGGGCTTATGGCTTCGAGGCCGCCGCCCAGCGCTATTTCGCCAAATCCGCGCGCGATCTCACCCCGTCAGAATCCGCAATGCTGGCGGGGCTGCTAACCGCGCCCAGCTATTTTGCCCCCACCCGAAATCTGGAGCGCGCCCAAGGCCGCGCCTCGGTGGTGATCGGGCTGATGCAAGAGCAAGGCTATCTAACGCGGATCGAAGCCGAAATTGCCCGCGCCGCCCCTGCTACGCTTTCCACCAGCGCCGAAACCCTGATCGGGGGTGATTTTGCCGATTGGGTGATGACCATGAATGGCGACGAGGTTCTGCAAGCCTTCACCCGCGACACCGCCGAGGATGTGGAAATTCTCACCACCTTTGACCCCGCCATCCAGCGCGCCGCCGAAGCGGCCTTGGCCAATGTTTTTGCTACCCGCGTTTCCGAGGAATCAAAGGCGCAAGCCGCCATTGTCGTTATGTCGCCCGATGGCGCCGTGCGGGCCGTGGTTGGTGGCCGCAATATCGAGGGCGACTATTTTAACCGCGCCACCCAAGCCCTGCGCCAAACCGGCTCCTCGTTTAAGCCCTTCGTATATGCCGCCGCTTTAGAGGCCGGCTGGACCCCGAATACCATGGTAAACGACACCCCGTTAACCATAGATATCCCCGGCTCCGGCCCATGGAGTCCGAAGAATTACAACCGTGAAAATATGGGCGAAATGACCCTGACCCAAGCCATGGCCCGCTCGATCAACACCATCGCGGTGCGGGTGTCTGAGGAAGTTGGCCGCGAACGGGTGCGGGCCATGGCGATGGATTTTGGCATCACCTCCGAGATTGCCACCGGCCCTGCTGTCGCGCTCGGGGTTTCCGAGGTCAGCCTGCTGGAAATGACCGGAGCCTATGCGGGGTTTTTGAACGGTGGCCGCCTTAGCAAACCCTTTGGCATGCTGGACCTGACCCTGCTAGACGGCACCCGCCCGTTTCCGATCAGACGACCCAGCCAGGGGCGGCGGATATTGAGCGAGCTGGCAGATGGCTATCTGCTCTATATGCTAAATCAGGTGGTTGAAACCGGCTCTGGCCGCCGCGCACAGATTGACGGCTGGCAGATGGGCGGCAAAACCGGCACCACCCAAGGGGCGAAAGATGCGTGGTTCTTGGGGTTTACCGCAGATTTCGTAGCCGGTGTGTGGATGGGCTATGACGATAACACGCCCCTCGTCGGCGTAACCGGCTCTGGCCTGCCGGCGCAGATCTGGAAAGAAACGATGGAGAAAGTCCACGAAGGCCGCACGCCCCGCCCCTTGCCGATGATCCTGCCGCCCGACGAGGTCGCACCTGTGCCGGATCAAACAAGGCCAAGGGACGGGCGGCCTCGCCGAACAATTC
>WFUK01000231.1 GCA_015485015.1 Paracoccaceae bacterium
GAATTGATGAGGAGAGAAAGCATGCTGAGAATTGCGTCAATAATCTATACCATGGCCAGTGCGACGGTCATGGGCATATTCATTATCATCGCGCTGGTCGCGGGCTTTGATACGATGGAATATGTGGTTATGGCTGTGGCCGCCGGCGCGGTGGTGGCGATGCCGGTATCCTACTTTATCGCAAAGGCCATTACCGCCTCAGGCTAAATCGCTTTTAGCGCTGAATTCCAAACGCCGAGGCTCCCCCGCCTTGGCGTTTTTTGTGTGAAATCTGCGGATAGCTTGAGGGAGATCATATCGCGGCTGATATAAGCCGTTAAGCAGGCATTGACCGATCAAAAAAGGAGAATGTGATGTCGTATAAAGACCTTATGGTGCATCTGGATAGTAGCGATCTATGCGCCGAGCGCGTCAGCGCCGCCATTGCCCTGGCTTTGCGCGAAGGGGCGCGGCTAACGGGGGTGGCGATGGAGCTGGAATCGACGATTTCGACCTATATCGGCATCGATTTCCCCAGCAGCCTGACCGAAGCGCAAAAGGATATTGTGAAGAAATCCGCCGCAAGCGCGCTTGAGAAATTCGAAACGGCGGCGCGCGAGGCCGGCATAGAATACGAGATGCGCACCCTTAGATGCCAGGCCACCAAAGCGGCCTCGCGGCTGGCGTTTTTTGCCCGCCATGCGGATATGACCTTTATCGGCCAGCCAAACCCTGATTCTGCGGGTCGGGCTTTTCAGGAATCGCTGCTGGAAGCGGTGCTGCATCGCTCGGGGCGTCCGGTTTATGTGGTGCCTTATATTGGCCGCTTTGAAGCCAAAATCCGCCGCGCGGTGATTGCGTGGGACGGTAGCAAAAAAGCAGTGCGCGCGGTGAATGATGCAATTCCGATGCTGGCGGCGCGGGAGCAGGTGGATGTTTTGGTGGTAAACCCCAAAACCCGCAGCGATGATTTTGGCGGGCAGCAGGGCGAAAACCTTGTGGATCATCTATCCCGCCACGGCATCAAGGCTTCGGTGGTGGAGCGCACCCATCCCGAGGTCAGCGTGGATACGGTGATCCTGAATTACATCTCGGATGTGGGCGCGGATCTGCTGGTCATGGGGGCTTTTGGCCATTCCCGCCTGCGGGAAAAAACCTTTGGCGGGGTGACAAATTCGATCCTGAACCAGATGACCGTGCCGGTGGTTATGTCCGAATAGCGGTGGCGGCGCGGAAATGGAGCGTTGTTTTGCAGCGTTCCACCCGCGCCGCGCTTTGACCTGCGTGCTTGGGGTTTCCCTTAGCCGAATACGCGTTTGAAAATCGTGTCCACATGCTTGGTGTGATAGCCAAGATCGAATTTATCCTCGATCTCCGCATCGGTCATCACAGCTTTCACCTCGGGGTCGGCCTTTAGCTCGGTCATGAAATCCGCGCCTTCTTCCCAGACCCGCATCGCGTTCCGTTGCACCAGCCGATAGCTATCCTCGCGCGACAGGCCCTTTTGCGTCAGCTCCAGCAACACGCGCTGTGAATGCACAAGGCCCTGAAATTTATTCATATTGGCCAGCATGTTATCGGGGTATATCACCAGCTTGTCTACCAGCCCCGTCAAGCGGCCAAGGGCGAAATCCAGCGTGATGGTGGTGTCTGGCCCGATATTGCGCTCAACGCTGGAATGCGAAATATCGCGCTCATGCCACAGGGTTACATTCTCCAGCGCCGGCACCACGGCCATCCGCACCAAGCGCGCCAGCCCTGTGAGGTTTTCGCTCAGCACCGGATTGCGCTTATGGGGCATGGCAGAGGAGCCTTTTTGCCCCTTGGAGAAAAACTCCTCGGCTTCCAGCACCTCGGTGCGCTGCATATGGCGGATTTCGGTGGAGATATTCTCGATCGAGGCCCCAACCACGCCAAGCGCGGCAAAAAACGCGGCGTGGCGATCACGCGGGATCACCTGCGTGCTGATCGGCTCGACGCTAAGGCCAAGCTGCTCGCACACATGGGCTTCCACGCTGGGATCAATATTGGCGAAGGTGCCGACCGCGCCCGACAGCGCACCGGTGGCGATCTCCTCGCGCGCCACCTTAAGGCGGGCAAGGTTGCGATCCATCTCGGCATAAAAGCGCGCGAAGGTCAGCCCCATCGTGGTTGGCTCGGCATGGATACCATGGCTGCGCCCGATGCGGATGGTCATTTTATGCTCCACCGCGCGGCGCTTCAGCGCGGCCAGCAGGGCTTCCATATCGGCGATCAGCAAATCCGCGGCCTTGGTGAGCTGCACATTAAAGCAGGTGTCCAGCACGTCCGAACTGGTCAGCCCTTGATGCACAAAGCGGGCTTCTTCATTGCCCACGATATCGGCCAGATGGGTAAGAAAGGCGATTACGTCATGCTTGGTCACGGCCTCGATCGCGTCGATTTTTGCCACGTCGAATTCCACGTTTTTGGCCTTCCAGAGCGCATCGGCATTTTCCTGCGGGATCACCCCGAGCTTGGCCTGCGCATCCGAGGCATGGGCTTCAATCTCGAACCAGATGCGGAATTTGGTTTCGGGGGACCAGATGGCAACCATTTCGGGGCGGGAATAGCGAGGAATCATGATGCGGCCTTTATTGAGGAAGTTGGAGGGGTGATAGCGCGCAATCGGGCCTGCCTCAAGGGGGGCTTTTGGCGCAGGCTAGGGCCGCAGCGTGATCCGCCCTGCCGAAGCGGCGCGGGCGATGCCGGGGTCCAGCGTCATCGGGATATATTCCGAGCGCCGCCAGATCACCGACAGATTATCGTAATAGCGCGACAGGAAATGCCCCGATTGTCCGCTAGCGGCGATATAAACCGAATTATCGGGGTTATCAAAATCCACCACCATGCGAAAACCGGCGGCGTGGATATTGGTATAAGGCGCACTGCCGGTGCCTCGGGTCTGGCCGCGCAGCAGGGTATTATCGCCGCCCGGGGTTTCTTGCCAGATATTGGCCAACCATGCCACGATCGGCAGATCGCCAAGGGTTTTGTTTTCCTGAAACGCCATATGGGCCTTGCCCCAGCGCCAGCGATTGATATCGGAGCCATAATCCCGCACCAGCTCCTGAATGGCGTCATCCAGCGCCACCGACGCCATTTGCTGACAGGTTTCCACCTCGAGACTCGGCCCGATATCGCACCATGCCGAGCCGCCGTCGATATTGCGATAAACCCGCTCGATAAATAGCGGGTTAACGCGGGTAAGCTCGCCGGAAAGCTGGCCAAGATCGTCGGAAATCAGCCGCCTTTGCAAGGCGCGCACCCATGCGGCATAAATCAGCGGCTCGGGATCATGCTGGCCCATATCACCATTCCATTGCGAAAGCAGCCCCAGCGCCTCGCGCCTGCGCGCGCCGTGGGTGCCGGGCTGGGCGTTTTGATCGGCAAACCACAGATCGCGGCCAATCAGCGGCAGCAAGATGCGGGCCGAGATCGATACCGTATCCGTTTGAATCGCGGTAAAGCTTTTCTGGGTGTGAAACTGGCGGGCGTTCAGCAGGTCACTGGCGCGGATGATCCGCTGGGTGTCGCCCCAGTCAAAGCTGAAATTTTGCGGAAATTCGCCGGTTGGCAGGGCGTTATTGGTGTTCACCACCACCCCGCCTTCAGGGTTTTCCTGATAAGGGTTTTCGGCATAGGGAAAATACCCGTCCCAGCCATTTACCGCCAGCCAGCCCTGCGCCGGAATACGACCCTTGGTTTGGTTATTGGCATCGCGACGGGGGATGCGCCCGGCGGTGACAATGGCGATATTTTCGCGATCCGCCAGCGTTACGTTATTGGCGGGGGCGGTCACATTGGCCAAGGCCGCGCGGGCGGTTGGAATATCGCCGGCGCGCATCAGGTCCATCGCTGCCTGAATGCTGCGATCCTCGGCCTCAAGCCCGGTCCAGGCCAGCGAAAACACATGCCCCTCGGGCTGGATTTGCTGAATGCCAAAGCTGTTATCGGGCAAAACAGGCCGACCGGAGGCCCAGCGCAGGGTGCGCGATACCGGCGATTGCCCCTTCACCTGTATCACCGCCGCGCGGGTTTCAAACGGGATCGAGCCATCCTCCGTGAGATATTCACCGGTGTTTTGCGGGTTTAGCCGCTCCAGATACAGATCCTGATCATCAAGATAGCTGGCGGTCAGCCCCCAGCTTAAGCTGTCAGACCGCCCGATCAGCACCGCCGGAATGCCCGGTATCGTCGCGCCGATCACCCCGCCGCTTTGCAATTCCAGCCGTGCCAGCATCCAGACCCCGGGCGCGCTTAGCCCCAGATGCGGATCATTGGCCATCAGGGTGCCACCGCTGGCCGAGCGCGCGCCTGACGCAGCGAAGGCATTAGAGGCCCCCGCCAAGCCGATCGCCGGCAGCGGGCTCAGCGCTGGCGGCGGGGCCACATTGGCGGTTTGCAATTCCATATCGGGGAAAAGTGCTGAAAAGGAGGTGGTGTTTACGCTCGGCACTTGCGGCGCGTCGGGCAGGATATCGCGGATGCGCTCGGGCGGAATACGGAAGAAAAGCTTGGCGCGCAGCACTTCTAGCGCGGCTTTATCGGTGGTATTCAGCGCCATCAGCTTGATCAGGGCGATGCTATCGGCGGGGGTCCACGGGGCGATGGCATTATCAAACAAAAAGAATTCCGGCGCGCCACGGCCAAGGGCCTCTTGCCGCACGGTCGCGACCCACGCATTTACCCCCGCAGCGTAAGCATTGAGCAGCGCCAGCGTTTCGGGGGTTTGAAAGGCCACCGCGCGTTTGGACAGGGAATAAATATCGAGCGCCCGCATCAGGGTGTCGGTTTCCAGCGTTTCCGGCCCAAACATTTCGGAAAGCCGCCCCTGCGCCGTGCGCCGCATCAGCTCCATCTGCCACAGGCGATCCTGAGCATGGGCAAAGCCAAGGCCAAAGATCACATCCGCATCGCTTTCGGCAAATATATGCGGCACAGCATAGCTATCACGAATAATCTCGACCTCGCCACTAACCGCCATGCCATTGTAATCGCCGGAATAAGACGGGATCGAGCGCGAGGCCAGATAATAGGCAAAGCCCGCCGCGACCAGCGCCAAAAGCAGCATGGCGACAAATGCCGCGAATATCCAGCTAAACGCTTTGTTCATGGGGGAAGAATCCGATCCTTGCTTGACCTGCCGCTGATAGCAGGGCATTGCAAAAGGAGCAACATGACAGGAGATCACAATGGCAAAACTGGCATTTTTGGGCCTGGGGGTGATGGGCTATCCCATGGCGGGGCATCTGGTAGCGGCGGGGCATGAGGTGTGCGTCTATAATCGCACCACGGCCAAGGCCGAAGCTTGGGTAGCCGAGCATGGCGGCTCCATGGCTTTAACCCCGCGCGAGGCGACCACGGGCTGCGAGATGGTGCTGGCTTGTGTGGGCAATGACGATGATTTGCGCTCGGTGGTGCTTGGGAGCGATGGCGCGCTGGCAGGGATGGAGGCCGGCACGATTTTTGTCGATCACACCACAGCCTCGGCCGATGTAACGCGCGAGCTGTTTGCCCAAGCCGCAGGGCAGGGCGTTGCCTTTGTTGATGGTCCGGTTTCGGGCGGGCAGGCGGGCGCGGAAAATGGCGTGCTGACGGTGATGTGCGGCGGCGATCAAGCCCCCTATGCGCGGGCCGAGCCGGTGATTGCCGCTTTTGCCAAATCCTGCCGCCTGATGGGCGATAGCGGGGCTGGGCAGCTTACCAAAATGGTTAACCAGATCTGCATTGCGGGGCTGATGCAGGGCTTGTCCGAAGGGCTGCATTTTGCCCAGAAAGCCGGGCTGGACGGCGAGGCGGTGGTGGATGTGATCTCCAAAGGCGCGGCGGGTAGCTGGCAGATGGAAAATCGCTATAAAACCATGCTGGCCGACGAATTCGACTTTGGCTTTGCCGTGGACTGGATGCGCAAAGACCTCGGCATTGTGCTATCGGAGGCCGAGAATAACGGTGCCAGCCTGCCGGGCACGGCGACGATTGATCAGTATTATAAAGACGTGCAAAACATGGGCGGCGCGCGCTGGGATACCTCCAGCCTGATCCGGCGGCTTCGGGTGCTGGACGAGAAAAGCGGCAAATAGGAGGGCGGCATGGCGTATGGACTGGAAAACCTGATTGAAGATTGCCAAAAGGCTTTGGCGGATGGGGCCAGCAAGGCCGCCTTGGGCGAGGTTTGCACTGCGATGGCTAACGTATTGAAAAACCAAAGTTTTGTAGAGCAGCATTTCGGCACCCACCTGCCCATTGGCCGCAGCACGCTCTACCATGATCCCAAGCTTGATTTCTATATCTATGCCCATATTCCCGACGGCGCGATCCTTAGCCCGCCCCATGACCATGCCAGTGCATGGGCGGCCTATGGGCAGGCCGTGGATCACACCCGCATGAGCGACTGGATCATTCCCGAGGGCGAGATCCTGCCAAAACCAACCAGAACCTACCTCATGCAGCCCGGCTCGGCGGGATTTTATGATGTCGGAGAATTACACGCGATCGATATGCCCGCCAGCTCAAGATTTCTGCGCATCACCGGCACGGATATCGATGTGCTGCCCTGCAAATATTACGACGAGGTCGATACCAGAAAATCCATCGCCGCGCATTTATGAGCCGCGCGATGGTGATCGATTTTCACGCCCATTGGCTGCCCGACGAGCTGGCCCGCGCCCTGCGCGACCGCAGCACGCCGCCTTATATTGACACCAGCGAGGCGGGCGAGCAATTCCATATGCCGGTTGGCGCGCTGCCCTTTGACCATAGCTATAGCGATCTTTCCACCCGCATCGCCCAGATGGACCGCGAAGGCGTGGCGCTACAGGTGCTATCTTTGCCCTGCCTTTTTGGCCTCGATACCCGCCCCGCGCGCGAGGCTCTGCCGCTGCTGGAGGTATTTAACAGCGCCACTGCCGAGGCGGCTGCCGCGCAGCCAACGCGCTTTCGCGGGCTGGCCTCGCTGCCCTTTGCCGATATCGATCTGGCGGCCAAAACCTATCAAAACGCCCGCCGGAAATTGGGGCTTATGGGCGCGATTGTGCCGATCAACTATTTTCTGAC
>WFUK01000232.1 GCA_015485015.1 Paracoccaceae bacterium
AATCTCTGCCGCTTTGGCAATATGAGCCTGATGCGCATGCACCCCGCCCGGAGAGGCCAACCCCGCCAAATGCGCCACCCCGCCGCTGGCCTTCAGCCGCTGGATAAATCGCAAAAGACAGGAGTTTTTCTCAAAGCTGCCATCGGCAATGGCGTTGTTAATCTTGGGCAGATCCATCCAGACCACACGCCCCGCGCCAATATTAGTATGCCCGACCTCTGAATTCCCCATTTGCCCCTCGGGCAGGCCGACATCCTCACCGCAGGCCTTTAGGGTCGCGTTAGGATAATCGCGCATCAGCGTATCAAAGGCCGGGGTGCGGGCCTGCGCCACGGCATTAAATTCGGTATCGGCGGAAAGCCCCCATCCATCCAGAATACAAAGCACGACGGGTTTTGGCGAAAAGGTAGTCATCCGGTAATTCTCTTTGCAATAGCTGCACTTACCATAGCACATAAACCTAGCCTACCGAAGGGGCAAGCCGCAGCCTATAGTTTTTCGCCTCCCGCGCCATCCGCACCCCCGAGCGAAGCGAGGCCACCGCCGGAGGCCACCATTTTTCAGCTTGCCTGAAAAATGCGCCTTTCTCGACGGCGGGCTTGCCTGCCACGAGAGAAAGGCCGTTGGTTCAACTTAGCTCGCCTCAGGCTGCCTGATGAAAAGACACCAGATTTCGGCCACTAGATTTTGATTGATACAGCGCCATATCCGCGCATTTTATCAAATCCGCCGGATCGCCCCCGTCAGGCTGGCCAATCGCCACCCCGATGCTGACGGTAATATGCAGCTCGGTGCCGGATTTGGTGATAAACGGCTTGCTTTCAATCGCCCGCCGCAAGCGCTCGGACACATGCTTGGCCACCATGCTGCCCGCGTCCGGCATCACCACCAAAAATTCTTCCCCGCCCATGCGCGCCACAAGGTCCACTCCGCGCACATTTTCCTGAATGCGGTGCGAAAATTCTTTCAGCACCATATCACCGGCATCATGGCCCTCGGTATCATTGATGCGTTTGAATCTATCCAGATCCATCATCATCACGGCAAATTCTTTTTGGATATTATCCGCACGCTCAACGATTTTTTGCATATGTTGGGTGGCGTATCTGCGGTTATACAATCCGGTCAGCGGATCGATTACCGCCATTTTCAGCCCGTCCCGCACGTTGGAGCGCAACCGCTCGAATTCCCGCTTGCGCCGGAGCTGGGTGCGAAGGCGGATAATCAGTTCCTCCGGCTCGAACGGCTCCATCACATAGTCACTGGTGCCAAGATCCAGCGCTGTCGCCGCCGTTTCGATCGAGCCGTCCGATACCACATAAATCATCACCGCCTGCCGGGTTTCGCTCCGCGCCCTGAGCGCCGAAATCAGCCGCAAGCTGTCACCATCCTCCATCAAGCGCTGATGCACAATGATCGCGTCAGGCTGCTCAAACCGCGCCATATTCAGGGCTTCGCGCTCCGAACAGGTGCCAATCACATCCACCTGTAGCATTTTAGAAATCTCTTTTTTCCACGCCTCCCCCTGCGCCCCCGCCGCCGGTGCCAGCATAACGGTGCTTCGGTTCGCTTCCGCCTCTTCGAATGTCTCCAAAAACCCGGTTAGCCCCAGCTCCTTGGAGGTGGAATCCCGGAGTTTCAGCTCGTCAAACACCATTTTCACCCGTAGCAAATTCCGCACGCGGGCAAATAGCGCCATATCATTAATCGGCTTCACCAAAAAATCATCCGCACCAACAGAAAGCCCGCGAATTCGCTCTTTTGGCGCGCTGTGGACTGTGATCATCACCACCGGAATATGCGAGGTTTCAGGGCAGGATTTCAGCATCTCGCACACGGTATAGCCATCCATATCCGGCATGTTGATATCGAGCAAAATCACATCGGGCTGCTCGGCCAGTGCCGCATCAAAGGCCGCCTGCCCGCAATCGGCCTCCAGCACATCATAATAGGCCGCCGCCAGTTTTGCTTTGAGAATAAGCCGATTGGTGGCTACATCATCAACTACTAATATTCGCCCCGGCATAAAACCCCCACTAAAAAACCCGATACCAAAACATTGTCGTGGCAAATCCTTAATGAAACCTTCATAAATCGGATTATTGTCGCTGGAGAGATATTGATGAATAGAGAACAAGCAGAAATAACAGCAATTCAGGCGCTTAGCTGGCTGGCGCAAAACGATGAAAAACTGGAAAACTTTCTCAACATCTCCGGTGCCGCCCCCGGAGACCTGCGCGAGCGCGCCCAAGAGCCGGAATTCCTCGGCTTTGTGCTGGATTTTATCCTGCTCGATGACGCAACGATTCTCGATTTTGCCGATAGCCAGAATATCCCCCCCGAAGCCGTGCAGCAGGCCCGCGCGGCGCTGGGGGGCGGCTTGCCGAACTGGACATGAAGCTGCGCGGATTGCTATTTGACAAAGACGGCACCTTGTTTGATTTCCACCGCTCATGGGGACCGTGGTTGGCCGGGTTTCTGGATGGAATCGCCTCCAGCCCCGCGCATAGCCAAGAGATCGCCCGCGCCCTCGGTTTTGATCCCCGCTTGCAAATATTC
>WFUK01000233.1 GCA_015485015.1 Paracoccaceae bacterium
CGCAAATTTCCCGATCGTCATCGACGACCAACAAATGCTTTTGTAAATTTACAGGACTCCCGTTCATACCGGCAGATTAACGCCAGTTTTGCCGCAATGCAGGAAATATTTGTAACATTTTGTAACTATCTTGCAACACAAGCCCGTAGCCATTGGCGCATTGCCAATGAAAACCCGAGAAAGCCTCCATGTGTGGCGCTCATGGTATAGGTAAGGGGCCACCTCTGTGCTTTCAAGTAAGCCTATAAAAACACCCGCAAAAATGGCGAAAAACTTCCGGCATTTTTGCGGGTGAATATGGTTTTGCACCTGAAATATCAGGGCTGCGCTGAGCCGATATTAAAAGTCCACCTCGATCGCCACGCCTTTTTTCACCGCCAGATCAACAGCGGCCGAGGCAACGGCAAGATCCTGTAGCCCCACGCCGGTGCCGTCAAACAGCGTTAGCTCATCCTCTGATTCCCGCCCCTGATGCACGCCGTTAATCACCGCACCCAGCTCTATGATGTCCTTGTCATAAAGCAGCCCTTCATGCACCGCGTGCTGACATTCGCCAATGGTAACCGATTGCGCGATCTCGTCGGTAAACACCGTGGCCCGAGCGACCAAGGCCGACTCAACCTCTTGTTTGCCCTTGGTATCGGTGCCCATGCAGGCGATATGGGTGCCGCCGGTTACATGCGCATCCAGCAAAATAGGATCATGGCTGGAGGTGATGGAAATGATCACATCGGCCTCGGTGCCGATTTGCTCAAGGCTGGCCTCTTCAAAAGGCAGGCCAAGCTCGGCGGCGGTTTCGGCCAGGCGGCTCAGCATCTCGGGGTGGAAATTCCAGCCGATTACCTTTTCAAAATCCCGCTGCTCCGCCGCCGCGCGCATCTGGAAGGCCGACTGATGCCCGGCACCAATCATGCCCAGAACCTTGGCGTTTTTCGGGGCCAGATGCTTGATAGACACCGCAGAGGCCGCCGCTGTGCGCAGAGCCGTCAGCAAATTGCCGCCCACCAGCGCCTTTACCTTGCCGGTATCGGCATCAAACAGAATCACCGTGCTTTGGTGATTGGTCAGGCCTTTGGCCTCGTTTCCGGGCCAATAGCCGCCGGATTTCAGCCCCAGCGCCAGTGATTTGCGATCAAAGCCGGACTTAAAACCATAAAGCGCATCCGCATGGCCGATCGCCTCGCGGATCACCGGAAAATTATAGGCGTCCTTGCTGGCCATGGCGGCAAAAACCGCCTCCACCGCGTCAAACGAGGTTTGGCGATCAATCAGGGCAGCGATCTCTTTTTCAGGCACAATAATCATCTGGGCATCCTCTTGCATATAAAAACGGGGCGGGCGAACCCGCCCCAAAGTTCCCTCAGGAAAGGGTCTCTAGTAGGCTTTGCCGCGCGCCGATACCGGCCAAACGCTCTCCACCTTGCCATTGCGCACGCCGACATACCAATCATGCACATTGCAGGTCGGATCACAGTGGCCCGGCACCAGCCGCAGCTTTTCATTGATGCTCAACGCACCATCAGGATCAGCCACCACACCGTGTTCGTCCGAGCATTTGATATATTCGACCGCATCATCACGACCATAAACCGTCGGCAGGCCACTATCGACCGATTGCGCCTTCAGGCCCGCATCGACAATGGCTTTATCGGCTTTGGAATGGCTCATCACCGAGGTCAGGATAAACAGCGCGTTCTCCCATTCGCCATCATCAATCCGCTTGCCGTCCTTATCCAGAATCCGGCCATAATCCGCATCCATAAAGGCATAAGACCCGCATTGCATTTCGTTAAAAACGCCGGAATTACCCTCGAAATAATAAGACCCCGTGCCAGCGCCGCCAATAATATCGCATTCCAGCCCCTGGGCGTTTAGCGCCGTAACGGCATCGCGCACCATATCAATGGCGATATCCACCTTGGCTTTGCGATCCTCATACAGGTCCATATGCTGCATCGCGCCCTGATAGGCCTGAATACCGGCAAATTTCAGCCCCTCGGCGCTATCAATCAGCTTGGCAATATTCACCACGTCTTGAGAGGTAGTCACCCCGCAACGCCCCGCACCCACGTCGATTTCCACCAAGCATTCCAGCTCGGTGCCGTGCTTTTGCGCCGCCGCTGCCAGATCGGCCACGTTTTCAGGGTCATCCACACATACCAAAATCCGCGCGCCCAGCTTGGGCATGGCGGCAAGGCGGTCAATCTTGGCCGGGTCGCGCACTTGGTTCGATACCATCACGTCTTTAATGCCGCCTCGCACAAAAACCTCCGCCTCGGAAACCTTCTGGCAGCAGACGCCGATTGCGCCGCCAAGGCTTTCTTGCAGCTTTAGCACATCCACCGATTTGTGCATTTTGCCATGGGCGCGATGCCGCACGCCCATCTCGGCGCAAAGCTCGCCCATTTTCTTGACGTTGCGATCCAGCGCATCCAGATCCAGCACAAGGCAGGGGGTCTGGATATCCGCTTCATCCATGCCGGGCTTGGCCGGAATATCATAGCCCACATCAAAATCGTCGAGGTTCACTTGCTTGTTCATTTCACTTCTCCATCCATGGCAGGCTATCAAGATCGACATTGCCACCCGTTATAATTATTCCCACGCGCTTGCCCGCGAAGGTTTCCTTGTTCTTAAGGATTGTCGCCAACGGCACCGCGCTAGACGGCTCCATCACGATCTTCATCCGCTTCCAGATCAGCTTCATCGCGTCCACGATTTCCTGCTCCGAGGCGGTCAGAATATCCGTAACGTGGTTTTGCACAAAATGCCATGTGAGATCTTTCAGCGGCACTTTCAAGCCGTCGGCCACGGTTTCCGGCGCATCATCGGCAATGATATGCCCCGCGCGAAAGCTGCGCGCCGCATCATCGGCCATCTCTGGCTCGGCGGCATAAATCTTTACGCTTGGCGCCAGATTGGACAGCGTCAGGCAGGTGCCGGAAATCATACCGCCGCCACCGATTGGCGCCACCACAGCGTCAAGGTTTTCCACCTGCTCGATCAGCTCGGCCGAGCAGGTCGCCTGCCCCGCAATCACCCGTGGATCATTATAGGGATGCACAAATTCCGCGCCGGTTTCGGCCTCGACCTTGGCAAAAACCTCCTCGCGGCTACTCGTGCTTGGCTCGCATTCGGTAATAATGCCGCCATAGCCCCGAACCGCATCCTTTTTGGCCTGCGGCGCAGTGCGCGGCATCACCACATGGCAAGGGATTCCCCGCCGTCCGGCGGCATAAGACAGGCTCAAAGCATGGTTGCCCGAGCTATGCGTCGCCACGCCGCGCGCCAGCATATCATCCGGCAGACCAAACACCGCATTACACGCCCCGCGCACCTTGAAGGCTCCGGCTTTCTGGAAATTCTCGCACTTGAAAAACAACTCTGCCCCCGTGAGTTCATTGAGGAATTCCGAGGTCAGCACCGGCGTGCGGTGGATATATGGCGTCACCCTTTCGCGGGCGGTTTTCATGTCGTCTAAGGCAGGGATATACATGTGGCGTTCCTATATTGATGTGCGACAATGCTCTTGGGCGACAGCCACGCCCGCGCCCAGCGTTATCGGAAAACCAAGATCTTTCATACACATTTCAGCCACAGCAAGGCCGGAAAGCGCCATCATATCGGTCAGGCTGCCCAAATGGCCGATGCGGAAAAGCTTGCCCGCCACCTGCCCCAGCCCGCCGCCAAAAGCGGTGTCATATTTATCGCTCGCCAGCGTCACAATCTGGTTAGCGTCATAGCCGTCAGGGGTTTTGATCGCGCTCACGGAATTGGAAAACAGCTCGGGTGAGTGCGCATAGAGCGGCATATTCCACGCCGCAACCGCCTTGCGCACGCCGGTAGCGATCCGCTCATGGCGGGCAAAAACATTCTCCAGCCCCTCGGAAAGCAGCATATCCGTTGCCATTTTCAGCCCGTTAATCATGCCCACAGGCGGGGTATAAGGATAGCCATTCACCGCATAACCCGCGCGCATATCGCGGATATCAAAATACCAGCGCGGCAAGGTGGCGCTTTCCACCATCGCCGAAGCCTTCGGGCTAAACGCCGCAATCGCCAGCCCCGCGGGCAGCATAAAGCCCTTTTGCGAGCCGGTAATGGCCACATCCACGCCCCATTCATCCATGCGGAAATCCATCGAGCCGATCGAGCTGACGCCATCGACAAACAACAGCGCCGGATGGGCGGCGCTATTGATCGCCGCCCGCACCGCCGCGATGTCTGATACAACCCCCGTGGCCGTTTCATTATGGGTAGCCAGCACGGCCTTGATCTCGTGGGATTTATCCGCCGCGAGAATTTCCTCAAAGCGCGCCGCCGGAATGCCCATGCCCCATTCCACCTTCACCACCTCGACCTCAAGCCCGTGGCGCAAACACATATCGATCCATTTCTGGCTAAACATACCGTTTTCGCAGGCCAGCACCTTATCGCCCTTACACAGCGTATTGCTCAGCGCCGTTTCCCAGCCGCCCGAACCGGTGGAGGGAAACAGGAATACCTCGGCGGTTTCGGATTTCAGCACCTTTTTCACGCCGTCCAGCGCCGGATGCAGGATATCCTTAAAACCGGCAGAGCGGTGATCCATGGTCGGCATATCCACCGCGCGGCGCAGGGCCTCGGGCATATTGGTGGGGCCGGGAATAAAAACGGGGTTTTGATTGTGCATAAGAAGTCTCTTTATAGCTGTTCGACCCCCATAATATCGGCTTTATTTTCTTTTGCAATTTTTCTGAAAAAGTTTTTCAATAACCGGAATTAATCTATATCTCGTTGTTATTGCTC
>WFUK01000234.1 GCA_015485015.1 Paracoccaceae bacterium
CTATTCATTAAATGATACCGTGGTGGTGTTTGACCGGGTGCGGGAAAACCTGCGGCGCTTTAAGTCCAAGCCTTTGAAAGAGGTGCTGAACCTGTCGATTAACGAAACACTTTCGCGCACGGTTATGACCTCGGTCACCACGCTTTTGGCCCTGATCGCGCTTTATATGCTGGGCGGCGATGTGATCCGTGGCTTTACCTTTGCGATGATTTGGGGGGTGCTTGTCGGGACGTATTCTTCGGTATTTATCGCGTCACCTATATTGCTGCGCCTTGGGGTAAAGCGCGATTGGGACAAAAACAACGGGGCGGCAGGGACCCAATATGCCAATATCGACGCCTGAACCGCGCCAAAAGCTTTGTAGCTATTGCAGCACCCCGGCGGCCCCTCTGGCGGTAAAATGCGAAAATTGCGGCTCGGCCCTGCCTTTGGCCCTGCCCGCCGCCATCCCTGAGCCAGTGGCGCGCATTGTGCAGGCGCAAGCCCGCTGGTCGATGGGGAGAACCGCGCTGGTCAGCATATTCGTTAGCCTGCTGCTCGGCGTTTTCCTCAACTCTGATACCACCTATTTCATCCCCGTGATTATCCTAAACGCCTTCTGGATCATATTGGTGATGCCGATAATGCTGGTAACTTCGGCCATTATGAGTTCGCGAAAGGACGCGGGGCGGGCGGTGCTTAATCTGCTGGCCGCCTCTGGGCTGTGGGTTTTCGGCGTGATCCTCATCATGATCATGGCGCTGGTTTATTGAGCGCATCGCCATCATTTGATAAAATCGACCGCGCTGGCTAAGCTGCAGATAGGACTAGGCCGAAAGGAAACGCCCATGAATTTCATCCATAACCTGCGGGTCTATTACGAAGATACCGATATGGCGGGCATTGTATATTATGCCAATTACCTGAAATTCGCCGAGCGGGGCCGCTCCGACGCGGTGCGCGATATGGGGATTGACCAAAACGACATGAAAGCCAAGGGGCTGGTTTTTGCGGTGAAAAGCGTGCAGGCCGAATATCATAAACCGGCGATTTTTGGCGATGAGCTGGTGGTGGAAACCGAAACCAGCAAGCTCGGCGGGGCGTCTTTGGAGATGACCCAGCGGGTTTTGCGCGGCGAGACCCTGATTTTCAGCGCGGTATTTCGGGTCGCCTGTATGGATATGGCGGGCAGGGCGGCGCGGTTTCCGGCGGATATTCGCCAGAAATTACAAGAATCTATACCATAATGGCGGATTTACTGGACCTTTGAGCCGAATTTGGGCAATAGGGAAGTAGGCAATTCATATCCGCACCAAAAGGCACATTTCGGGCGGGGGTAACAAGCGAGCATATATTATGGAAACTGAGGCATTAGCAGCGGCGCAAGGCATTGATTTTTCAATGTTGGCTCTTTTTGCACGCGCAACGATCACGGTAAAGCTGGTGATGGCGATCCTGCTGATATCGTCTTTTTGGTCTTGGTCGATCATCATCCAGAAATTCATCAATTACCGCAAAGCGAGGCGCGAGAATGCCGCGTTCGAGACCTTGTTTTGGTCGGGCCAGCCGTTGGACGAGCTATATGAAAAGCTTGGCGAATCTCCGGCTTCGGCCCCTGAAAAGGTGTTTGTGGCGGGCATGGCCGAGTGGCGGCGCTCGCATCGCTCGGATGGCGAGCTGATCGCAGGGGCGCAGGCGCGGATTGATCGAGCGATGAATGTGGCCTTGGGCCGCGTGGCGGATGAGCTGAACAAGGGTTTGGTTTTCCTCGCCACGGTTGGCTCTATCGCGCCATTTGTCGGGCTGTTTGGCACGGTTTGGGGCATTATGAATGCCTTTAAGGAGATCGCCAATCAGCAAAGCACCAATCTGGCCGTGGTCGCCCCCGGCATTGCCGAGGCGCTTTTAGCCACGGCTTTGGGCCTGCTGGCCGCTATTCCTGCCGTGATATTTTATAACAAGCTTTCGGGCGATGCGGACCGGCTGACCGCCGAGCAAGAGGTTTTTTCCGATGAATTCTCGATGATCCTGTCGCGCCAGTTGGACCGGAGCGAATAGATGGCGGGGGGCACGATATCGCGCTCCAGCCGCTCTGGCACAGGGCGGGTGCGCCGCGCGCCGCGCCGCGCGATGTCCGAGATCAATGTGACGCCGTTTGTGGATGTAATGCTGGTATTGCTGATTGTGTTTATGGTGGCCGCGCCGATGCTTACGGTCGGCGTGCCGTTGGAATTGCCAAAAACCGCCGCCAGCGCCTTGCCTTCCGAGCAGGAAGCCCCGCTGACAATCTCGCTGACCGCCGAGGGCGCGGTGATGATTCAAGATACCGAAGTAGCGATGCCCGAGCTGGTGGTCCGTCTGCGCGCCATTGCTGCCGAGCGCGAAAGCGATAAGGTATTTCTGCGGGCTGATGGGTCGATCCCCTATAATACCGTGATGGAGGTCATGGGGGCGCTGAATGCCGGTGGGTTTGGCAATATCGGTCTGGTTACTGAATCGGGCGGGCCGACGCTGACGGGCAATTAAGCGATGAAAACCGGCACCCTCATATCGGGCGGCTTGCACGGCGCGCTGATTTTGGCGGCGGTGACGGGCGGGCTTGATTGGCAGACGGATACCCTGCCCGAGCCAAAAATCACCACCGTTACCCTTGTGAATGCCGCCGAGCTGGATTTGCAAAGCTCTGCTGCACCGCAATTGCCAATGGCCGACATGGCGCAAATGGCCCAGCCGGAAATTACGGCGGATAGCGTCAGCGATCTAAGCGCTGAAAGCACCCCGACCCAAGCCCCGATTGATCAAACCGAAGCGCCGGATAGCGCCGATGCCTCGCCCGATCTAAGCGCGTTATTACAGCCGGATCAGCCCGATGTGGTGGTGGACGCGCCTTTTGTGCAGGAGGCCGACCCCCATGCCGAGGCCGCCCCCGATCTTGTCCGCCCCGCTTTGGCCGGAAATGAGCTGAACGCCCCGACCTCGATGAGCCGCCCGCCACCACCGCGCAATGCACCCCGCATCGATACCACGGCCGCCGCAAAGCCTCCGGAGCCAGCCGCCGCCAATAGGGATAGCCAACCCGAGGTCACCGCAGACCCTGGCGAAACCGTGCCCGAGCCGGTGCAAGAGGCCAGCGCCCCCGAGGAAGCCAGCACCGAAATCACCCCCGAGGGGCAGCGCGATGTGGCGATCTCGGCCTATGCGCCACAAATTGCCACC
>WFUK01000235.1 GCA_015485015.1 Paracoccaceae bacterium
ATGTGGCTTCGCAGGCGGGCAATTTGATCACCTACGGGTATTTCACCGATGTGGTTGGCGAAATCGCGGTCATCAATGGTGCAGACGCCTATTGCGGCGGCGCAGGCAAGGCCAGCCTGAATGTGGCGGGTGCAGGCCTAAGCCGGGCGCAAAAAGACGGGCGCGGCTATAATACTATGACATTTGCTTGCCGCTAGGCAAAGCCAAGATAATCGGGCCGGTGCAATGCGCCGGCCCTTTTTTATGGCTAAACCCCATACATTTCGCCAAATTTTGCATTCAGATAGCCAAGCAGCGCCGAAGCCCCTGCCTTATGCCCAACCGCATCCTCGATCAATTGCCCCGGGGCTTTCATCCGGCCATGATCATGCACATTGCGGTGCAGCCATTCCAGCGGCGCAGCCAGATCCGCCTTGGAGATCATTCCGTCCAAGCCGCCAATATCGCTCTGCATTTTGGCAAAAAGCTCGCCGGCATAAAGATTGCCCAAACTATAGGTCGGGAAATAGCCAAATAGCCCAACCGACCAATGCACATCCTGCAACACCCCGTTGGCAGGCGTATCCACCGCCACGCCAAAATCGGCCTCGAAACGCTCGTTCCATGCGGCTTCAAGATCATCGACCTCCAGCTCGCCCTCGATCAAGGCGCGCTCGATATCAAACCGCATCATGATATGCAGGTTATAATGCACCTCGTCGCTTTCGGTGCGGATATAGCTGCTGCGCACATTATTCACCGCCTTATGAAAATCATCCGCAGTTTCCACGCCGATCTCGCCAAAATGCGCCTTGAACATCGGGAATAGATGCTCGGCAAAGGCTCTAGAGCGCCCGATCTGGTTTTCCATCATCCGGCTCTGGCTTTCATGCACCCCCATCGAGGCATAGCTATAGGCCGGCTCAAGGCTATCTGCGTTCGGGATGCTTTGCTCATACATGCCGTGGCCGGTTTCGTGGATGGTGGAATAGATGCAATCAAACGGATTGCCCTCATCCACCCGCGTGGTCAGCCGCACATCGCCGCCATTGCCCGAGCAAAAAGGATGCACAGCGAGGTCCATCCGCCCCGCCTCCCAATCATAGCCGAATATCGCAGGCAATGCCTGCGCCAGCGCCATTTGCTTGTCTTTCGAGAAATCCCCCTGCAATACCGGCATCGCCTTGCCGCTATCTCCAATACGCCCACGCAAATCCACCAGCCCCGTGCGAAGATCCGACAAAAGCGCCGCCATTTCGCTGGTTTTCATCCCCGGCTCGTAATCATCCATCAAGGTATCGTAGCGGCTGGCATTGCCCTCTTGCCGCGCCTCGGCTTCTTGCCGCTTGAGGTTAATCATTTCCTTAAGCGTGGGGGCAAAATCCGCGACGCTGCCCGCCGCGCGTGCCTTGGCCCATATGCCTTGCGAGCGCGCCGCGTGCTTGGCCAAAGCCTCGGCCAGATCGGCCGGCACTTTGGTGGCGGTTTTATAAGCCTTTTCAGCCTCGCTCACATTGGTTTTGCCTGCGGTATCAAGCCTGTCAATATCAATCGCCGCGATCCATTCCGCCACTTGCGGATCAGAGCGCCGCGCGTGCAAAACCCCCTCCAGTGCGCCCATATGCTCGGCCCGCTGCACCCCGCCCTTGCTCGGCATCTGGGTTTCCTGATCCCAGCCAAGCAGGCCAGAGACCTGCCCTAGCGCGGTGGTTTTTTTCAAATGGTCAAGCAGCAGATCATAGCTCATGGGATATCCTTTTTTGGCTTGGCCATAGTTTCCCAACCCGCACACAAATGTCCAGAGCAACCGGCTTCATTCTTGCAAAAATACTCTGGGTGAATTGGCGCAGCCAAGAGGGCAAAGCCCTGCCGATGGCGCAGCCGAGGCCACGCCCGACCGTCCGCGTTTTGCCTCGCAAAACCGTCTGGCGGGCGGGGCAGTTGTGGGTTAAGCTTTGACTACAAAAGCCTCTGGATTGGCTGCGCGCGCCATATGATCCAGCACCGCATTCACAAAGCGCGCCTCTTTCCCCTCGGGGAAAAACGCCTTGGCGATGTCAACAAACTCGGTGATCGCCACCTTGGGCGGGGTATCTTTGGCCACCAGCTCGGCCCCTGCCGCGCGAAATAGCGCCCGTAAGGTAGGGTCAATCCGGCTAATTGGCCATTTGGCGACCAAGGCGCTATCGGTCAGCTTGTCAATCGTGGATTGGTCCGCCACGGCGCGGTAGGTCAGCGTGCGGAAAAGCTCGAGATGGCCCTCGGCATAAACATCGCCGTCCACTTCGGCGCCAAAACGATGGTCCTCGAATTCGGCCTGCACATCCTCCAGCGCCACGTCGCCCGCTTCCATCTGGAAAAGCGCCTGCACTGCAAATAGCCGCGCGGTAGATTTCTTTTGCTGCGAGCGTGCGCGTCTGTCGTTTTGGCTGGCCATCAAGCTGTCCCTTTATCCAGATTTCCGGCCATCAAAACAGGGTCGGAAGCTGGTGCAATACGGGTCTTTACCGGCTTTGTAAAGCGCCGCTTTATGGCCAGCAAATGCAGCGCCGCCTCGGCCGCGCCGCCGCCTTTATTTTGCCCCGCCACCTCGGCCCGCGCTGTGGCTTGCGCCATGTTTTCTACCGTCAAAATCCCGTTGCCGATGCACAGCCCCTCAAGCCCCAAAAGCGTAAGCCCGCGCGAGCTGTCATTACATACGGTTTCATAATGGGTGGTCTCGCCGCGCACCACGCAGCCCAGCGCCACAAATGCATCATAGCGCCCCGCCGCCAGCTTGATCGCCGTCGGAATTTCCAGCGCCCCCGGCACGGCGATGGTTTCGTGGCTGGCCCCTGCGGCTTCAATCGCGGCGCGCGCGCCTGCCACTTGCTCGGCCGAAATCGCGGCGTAATAAGGCGACATCACGATCAAAACTGTGGTCGGGGCCTCCATTTTTGGCGCGGCCATCTGATCATGCTCAACCGCCATTCAAGCCTCCTCGATCCGCTTGGTATCGACAATGCTAAGCCCGTAGCCATCCAGCCCGATCACATTTGGCTCTGGTGAATTACTCAGCAAAATCAGCTCGTTCAGGCCCAGCGCGGCCAATATTTGCGCCCCCAGCCCGTATTGCTTCAGCTTGCGCTCGGGGGTGGCATCCAGCCCGAGGGTCGGCACCATATCGCGCAGCAAAACCACCGCGCCGCGCCCCTCCTCGGCGATCATCCGCATGGCGTTGCGCAGCTCGTCGCCCTTGCCGGGCATCAGGCCAAGCATATCGACACAAGGGCTGGCCGCATGCATCCGCACCATCACCGGCGCGCCCGAAAGATCACCCTTGGAAAGCACCAGATGCTCCACATCCTTAAGCGTATCCTTGAACACCCGCAGCGTCCATGTGCCGCCAAATTCGGATTCAACCTCGCGCGCGCTGGCTTCCAGCACCAGCTCGTCATGCCGTAGGCGATAGGCGATCAGGTCTGAAATCGTGCCGATCTTGAGGCCGTGCTTTTTGGAAAAATCAATCAGGTCCGGCAGGCGGGCCATAGTGCCGTCTTCATTCATGATCTCGCAAATTACGCCGGAGGGATTAAGCCCTGCCAGCTTGGCAATATCCGTCGCGGCTTCGGTATGTCCCGCCCGCACCAAAACCCCGCCTTCGCGCGCCCGCAAGGGAAACACATGCCCGGGGGTGGCGATATCGGCGTGGCGGACCTGCGGATTGATCGCGGCAGCCACGGTAACGGCGCGATCCTGCGCCGAAATGCCGGTGGTCACCCCCTCGGAGGCCTCGATTGAAACGGTAAACGGGGTTTCGTGGCGCGAGGAATTATTGGACGCCATCATCGGCACCCCGAGCCGCGCCACCTGCTCGCCCGTCATGGTCAGGCAAATCAAGCCTCGCCCGTGAGTGGCCATAAAATTAATCGCTTTATCATCGGCCATTTCAGCGGGGATCACCAGATCGCCCTCGTTTTCGCGATCCTCGTGATCCACCAGCACAAACATCTTGCCCGCCTTGGCGTCGGCAATGATATCTTCGATCGGGGAAATATCGCCCGCAAAAGGATTATTCGGCATTTAGCCCTCCATATTTGCCCCGATCTTTACCGCAAAGCCCGGTTTAATGCCAGCCCAAACCCCTCTATTGCCTCGCCCCGAAAGCTCCGACATACTCGCCGCATGAACACGCCCCTCGACATTCCCCATTATGCAGCCTTTCTCTGCGCCGCCCATAACAGCTTTGCCGCCTGCCCCCGCAAGATCACCCCGAAAACCAGCCTGCGCAGCCGATATCGCGCATGGAAAAACGGACCCGACAAAACCGCAAAGCCATGGAAACCGATGCTGAAAGCCGCGTTGGAATTGGCGAATGCCCCAAAAGCCAACCTATTGGAATTTGGCGTTTATAACGGCAACACCCTGAATTTTATGGCCAGACATCACCCAGAAGCCCAATTGCACGGTTTTGACAGCTTTGCCGGATTCCCCGATGACGGGCGCACGGATTGGCATCAGGATATGGCGGTTTCCCGCATTCCCGAGATGGCCGAAAATGTTCGGCTCCATATCGGGTATTTCGAGCAGACCCTACCCGAATTCG
>WFUK01000236.1 GCA_015485015.1 Paracoccaceae bacterium
CCCAATGGCTGGGGCGCAACCGCCCCTTACTATTATACCACCGCAGGCGGCGCAAAAGCCTCGCTTCCCTCGATGGAATTTGTGGTTCTGGACGGCGGCGAATACCCTTTCGAGGCCGCCCTCAATCCACGCCAGTGGATCGATGCGAGAGGCCCGTGCTATGAGGTAACGCAAGGCGAATTGTGCCGAACCCCATACCAGAGCGCCCAGGACAAGCCCGCGTTTATAGCCTTGCTTGCCAGCCTGCGCGAGGTGCCGCTTTCATCAACCCCGCTTAGCGCCGCCGATATTGAACGACTTTTCCAAAACCCCAAGGAGGGGCAAAATGATTAAACGAATCCCGTTTTTACTGCTGCCACTATTGCCGCTGCCCGCCATGGCCGAAGGCTATCTGATAACCCCGCTGGCGGAGGGCGGCATTCAGGCGGTCTCGGTGACATCGGTAACCGATTGGGTCCTGGCCCAGGGTTTTGAAGGGCTGACCTTGGCCGATACGGATAAGGCGACAGGCATTATCCTCGAAGAAGGCAAACCGCCCCGGCTGGTTTTTGACCCGCTGGAGGTGATCGACCGGCGCTATGGCGGCGATGGCGCGGTGGACCTGTCAAACCAAACCATTTTTCTTGGAGATCTGGATGCAGAGCCGGATCAGCCGGTGGTTATCCCGCTGGACGATATACCCGAAGGCGTGCCGATCGAGCTGTTTGAGGGGGACGGGCCGGTTTATATTACCCTGCGCGATGGCCTGTGGCGCTCTACCATGACCGACCAGAGCCAGGCCGGATGCCCGCCGCAGCTTGCGCCGATGATCGAAGGTCTGGTGGGCAGTGGTTCAACGGTAAATGCACAATTCTCGACCCCCTACCACCCGACGGATTTCTCCGACCAGCTCGGTTTTGCCACATGGTTGCGGGTAAGCCCCAATGGTTTTGTATCCAAACCCTTTAACCCCGCCGGCGCTGCGGGCATGCCGCCGGGCATGGATTTCAAGATCCAATACGGCATGGTTGCGGTTTCCCCCGAGCGTCTCGATGTCTGGTCTCGGGTGGAGCTGACGCTACCGGCGATGATGGCGGCCTTGACGGGCGGAAGCAGCACCTGCATTGCCGAAGGGCGCGGGAATTACAGCTATGTCGGCCCGTAATAGGCCGCGCGAGCTGGTGCGCTTTAGAGGCGGCTGATCGGCAGATTGGGGTCCACTTCCAAATTCCGCTCCGCATCGCGATCCAGATAATCAAAGCAGGCCATCGCGATCATGGCACCATTATCCGTGGACCATTCTGCCGGCGGCAAGGCCAAAGCCGTGCCGGTGCTTGCGCATAATTCCCCCATGGCGGCGCGCAGCTGCGGGCTGGCCGAAACCCCGCCGACCACAATCAGGCTTGCGGGCTTATATTCCGCCAGCGCCGCGCGACATTTGCTGACCAAAACCTCCATGCAGGCCGCCACAAATGACGCTGCCACATCCGCTACCACCATATCGGGCGTTGTCTCGATATAGCGCCGCACCGAGGATTTCAGACCCGAAAACGAAAATTCATAACCCTTGCCCAGCATCGGTCGGGGAAAGCGGATATTTGCAATTCCGGTTTTGGCAATCCGGTCCATCACCGGTCCGCCCGGAAAGCCGAGATCCAGCATGCGCGCCACCTTGTCATAGGCCTCGCCGACACTATCATCGCGGGTGGTGCCGACCAATTCCATCTCGTCGGCGCTTTTCATATGCGCAATCAGCGTATGCCCGCCCGAGGCCAGCAGCACAATCGCCGGATATTCCACCTTGCCGCCCTCCAGCGCCGCGCTGCGCAGATGGCCGCGCAGGTGGTTAATGCCATATACCGGCACATTCCAGCCCGCGCCCAGCCCCATTGCCGTATGCAGCCCGACCAGCAAGGATCCGATCAGCCCCGGTCCGCGCGTCACCCCGATGGCGCTCAGCTCTTGCGGCGAGATATCCACCTCCGAAAGCACCGCCTTCAGGGTGGGGATGATCGCGGCCACATGGGCGCGGCTGGCAAATTCGGGGTAAATCCCGCCATAGCCTTCATGCACCTCCACCTGCGAGGCGGTTTTGCAGCTCAAAACGCGGCCATGCTCGTCTACCACGGCAATCGAGGTATCGTCGCAGGAGGTTTCAATCCCTAGGATAAGGCGGGTCATAAGGCAAGAATCCTGGCTAGCTCGGCCTCGGGCAGCGCCCCTCGGCGCAATAGGCGAAAGGGGGTGGTTTGGGTGTCGATCAAGGTCGAAGCCGCGCCGGAGCGGGGACCATCCCTGACGATAATATCTGGCGCGGCGGTGATCTGGCGCAGGATCGCATCGGGGGTGGCGGGGGTGATCTGGCCGCTGGCATTGGCGCTGGTGGTGGCCAAAGGGCCGGTCAGGCGCAGGAGGGCGCGGAGGTTTTTATCTGCCGGAATGCGGATGGCAATCTCGCTGCGCCCCGTCAGCCAATCAGGCGCGCGCGCGGCGTTAATCGGCAAAACCAGCGTCAGCGGGCCGGGCATCCATTGGCTTTCCAGCAGGGCTTCAACCCGGGCATTCGGCTCCACCCCCAGCAAGGCAAGCTGGGATTTATCCGCAATTAGCAGCGGCAGGCTTTTGCTCTGTGGCCGCGCTTTCAAGGCAAATATGTTGCGGATGGCTTCGGGGCGATCTGGGCGAGCGGCGAGACCATAAACGGTATCTGTCGGCAAAAGCGCCACGCCGCCTTGGGCAAGGATGGCAGCGATATGGGGGATATCCATGCTAAAGCCCCGCGCTATCGATCAACGGCACAACGCCGGAATGGGCTGGCTGCTGGTCTATGCCTAAAATATCCAGCACGCGGGCGGGGGCAAAGGTGATTTCGTGCCATGTGGCATCTGGATGGTCGGGCAGGGCAAGGGCGGTTGCGGCGTCGCCCGCGATGGATAGCGGCCCGCGATAGGCGAGCCGGATTTCACCCTGATCGGCAAAACCGGATTCGAGGATACGGGCGGCTTGCACCAGCGCCCAATGGTATTGATTGCGCGCCGCTTTGCGCAATACCAAGCAGGGGACATTATGCAGGAATTCTACATAACTCCCTAATAACACAAACGAATTCAGGCCAATGAGCGGAATGCCCAAAGCAAAGCCCAGCCCGTTGGCAAAGGCCACAGCCGAGCGGGTGGCCCCCAAGCGGCCCGGCCCGATATCAATGATAATCCCGTCCAGCGCCGCCATCTCAAGGCCCGCTTGGTCAAGCGCCTCGCTTAGGGATTTGGCATAATCTGGCCGCGCAAAGGGTGGGAATTCTTGCTCGAAAACCACTGCACCATCCCATAGCGCAAGGCCCGGCTGGCCCGAGGAGGATTGCAAAAACAGCTTCATGGGGTGGCCCTCCGGAAGCGCTCAAGGATGGCGGGCAGGGTGGCTTGCGCGCGAGGGCCACGGGCCGAAACCGTCGCGAGGCGGGCACCGGATTGGTTGGTCATTTGCAGATCAAGCTCGAAAACCTCGTCAAATTCAGCCGCGAGCTTGCCGCCCCATTCGATCATGGAAATGCGGGTTTCCAGCTCGTCCTCCAGCCCCAGATCATAAAATTCCGCCACATTTTCAAGGCGGTAAGCGTCCATATGCAAAAGCGGCACCGTGGAGGTCGGGTAAAGGTTAACCAAGGTATAGGTGGGGCTGCTGACGCCCTCGCTCATTCCCAAAGCTGCCGCAAAAGCGCGCACGAAGCTGGTTTTGCCCGCCGCCAGCCCGCCGCTCAGCAGCATTACATCCCCCGCGCCGAGCTGCGCGGCATAAGCGGCCGCCAAACGCGCGGTATCGGCCTCGGTTTTCAGCGAAAACGCGGGGAGCTTGAGCAGCGCGGCTGTGGGCAAGCTGGACATATTGCAAACCATAACTAGGGATTTTGCTTCTCTTTTCATACCCCGCGCCCTTCGTCAACAAGCGCCGCTTGCGGTATATCCGGTAAAAATTTCGAGATGCGGCATTTTGTTGGATGAAATCTGAATCGGGTTGGTCTATAGAGGCCTCACCGCATTTTTCCGGAGATCCATTCATGGACTATAACGCACAGCTGGATTCGGCGCTTCAGGCGCTTCACGATGAAGATCGCTATCGGGTTTTCATGGATATCGTTCGGCAGCGCGGGCAGTTTCCGAGGGCGAAATGGAAGCGGCCTGATGGCGAGGTTCAGGAAATCGCGGTGTGGTGCGGCAATGATTATCTCGGCATGGGGCAAAATCCGGCGGTGCTGGATGCGATGCACGAAGCGCTGGAAGTGGCCGGTGCCGGCTCGGGCGGGACCCGCAATATTTCCGGCACCACCAGCTATCACAACGCGCTGGAAGCCGAGATTGCGGATCTGCACCAAAAGGAAGATGCGCTGGTTTTTACCTCGGCCTATATTGCCAATGACGCCACGCTTTCGGTGCTGCCCAAGCTGTTTCCGGGCTTGGTGATTTTTTCCGACGAGCTGAACCACGCCTCGATGATCGAAGGCTTGCGGCGCGGCAAGGGCGAAAAGCATATCTGGCGGCACAATGATGTGGCGCATTTGCGCGAGCTGCTGGAGGCTGCCGATCCGGCTGCGCCCAAGCTGATCGCGTTTGAATCGGTATATTCGATGGATGGCGATTTTGGCCCGTTGCAAGAGGTTTGTGATCTGGCCGAGGAATTCGGCGCGCTCACCTATCTGGACGAAGTGCATGCCGTGGGCA
>WFUK01000237.1 GCA_015485015.1 Paracoccaceae bacterium
AGCCAGCACCATGCCAAATAAAAACAGCGCCACCACAGCGGCAATGGAAAGCCGATCGACGTTTTGCCACCAGGTCGCCAAGGAGAATTCGTTTGTCTCCGGCACCGGAGCGCCATAAATCATTTCTGTCATGGGAACTGCTCTTCCTCATGTTAGCGCCTGAAAAGCTGCCGAAAATGGCCGCTATGTGGCGAATTTGCCTGAAATCGCCGCCCGTTTTCGGGTCTGCGCGATGCTGGGGGCAGGGTATCCGATCTGAAATTACAAAGCTAGCGGTTTTCGTCCAATGCGGCCACGATGCTTTGCACCCCCTGTTTCAGCAGCGCCTCGTCGGTGCATTCGCCCATCACGCGGATCAAAGGCTCGGTGCCGGATTTGCGGATCAGCACCCGCCCCTCGGAGCCAAAGCGGGCCTCGCACTCACCAATCGCGGCTTGCACGGCGGCCTTTGCCAGCGGATCACTGCCCTCTTCATAGCGCAGATTGACCAGCAATTGCGGCACCGGCTCAAATACCCGCGCCAAGTGGCTGGCTTTCTCGCCCGACTCCACCATCGCCTTCAGGAATTGCAGCGCCGCGATCAGCCCGTCTCCGGTGGTCACATAATCGCGCAAAACGATATGGCCCGATTGCTCGCCGCCCAGATTAAAACCGCCCTGCCGCATGGCTTCCACCACGTAGCGATCCCCGACATCGGTGCGCAAAAGCGCCAACCCTTTGGCCGCCATATCGCGCTCCAGCCCGAGATTGCTCATCACCGTGGCCACCAGCGTATTGCCCGCCAGCTTGCCCTCGGCGGCCATTCTGGTGGCAATCAGCGCCATTAACTGATCGCCATCCGCCACCCGGCCCTTTTCGTCGATAATCACCAGCCGGTCGGCATCGCCATCAAGGCAAATGCCGATATCCGCCCCCTGCTCCAGCACCCGCCTGGCGGCCATTTCGGGCTGGGTCGAACCGCAATTTTCGTTAATATTAAAGCCGTTGGGCTTCACCCCGATCGGGATCACCTCCGCCCCCAGCTCCCACAAAACCTCGGGCGCGGTTTTATAGGCCGCACCATTGGCGCAATCGATCACCACCTTCAAGCCATCCAGCCGCAAGCGGCGCGGAAAGGTGGTTTTGGCAAATTCAACATAGCGGGCGCGGTCGCCCTCGATCCGCTCGGCGCGGCCGATTTCCTCTGCCGAAACCAAAACCGGCTCACCCTCCAGCAAGGCTTCGATCTCCAGCTCGGCCTCGTCTGACAGCTTAAACCCGTCAGGGCCAAAAAACTTGATACCGTTATCATAATGCGGGTTATGGCTGGCGGAAATCATAATGCCCAGATCGGCGCGCATAGAGCGGGTCAGCATCCCCACCGCAGGCGTAGGCACCGGCCCGAGCAGATGGGCATCCATGCCGACGCTAAGCAAGCCGGCGGTCAGCGCATTTTCAATCATATAGCCCGAGCGACGGGTGTCTTTGCCGATCACCACGCGCTTGGAGCCATTGCCATTATGGAAATACCGCCCGACCGCCGCCCCGAGCTTAAGCGCCATTTCGGCGGTCATCGGATGGGTATTGGCCTTGCCCCGCACCCCGTCAGTGCCAAAATATTTGCGCTTCATATCAGCCTTCCGAGTTCAGCGCGTTCCATAGCGCGATTGCCTGTCTGGTTTCAGCAATATCATGCACGCGCAGCATCTGCACCCCTTGATTAAGCCCCTCCAGCCCCAAAGCAATGGAACCGGCAAACCGCCGCTCAGGGGCGGGTTCATCAGCGATTTTGCCGATCATGCCCTTGCGCGATACCCCGAGCAAGATCGCACAGCCAAGGCCATGAAACAGGCTGATCCCGCGCAGAAGCGCCAGATTATGCGCCATGGTTTTGCCAAAGCCGATGCCCGGATCGACCATGATGCGCGCCCGCGGAATGCCCGCCGCCTCGCAAGCCTTGAGCCGCGCCTCCAGATAATCATAAACCTCCAGCAAAACATCGCCGTAGGCCGGATTATCCTGCATGGTTTCGGGCAGGCCCTGCGCATGCATCAAGCACAGCGCCGCGCCGGATTTCGCGGCCACGCTCAGGCTGTCAGGGTCAAAGCCCAGCGCCGTAACATCATTAAACAGCGCCGCCCCCGCGCCCAAGGCCGCCTCGGCCACCGCCGCCTTGCGGGTATCGATCGAAATCGGGCCAATCCCCTGTTCTTTCAAAGCTTTAATCACCGGCAACACCCGCCGCAATTCTTCATCGGCCTCAACAAAATCCGCGCCCGGACGGGTGGATTCGCCGCCAATATCCAGCAGGTCCGCGCCCAAAGCCAGCATCCGCTTGGCCGCCGCCAGCTCATGGCCCTGATGCGCGCCGCCATCGGAAAAGCTGTCCGGCGTGAGGTTGAGAATGCCCATCAGGCTGGGGCGATCCATCGGAATGCCGCAAATCGGCGGGCGCGGGGCGGTTAGCCGATGCAGGAGTTTTTCCGGCACCGCCGCCGCCGGAATAATTCGCCGCCCGCCCGCGCGGGTGATATGCTCGACACGGGAGAAATAACACATCCCGCCCGCCAAGCGCCGGCCCTGCGAACCGCGCTCGACTATGGGGCGGAAATAATCAGCCATCTTTCCACTTGATCGAGCAGCCGATAGAGGGCGTTTGCGCCTCGGGACCGCGCCCAGATCTAGCAACCTCGGCCATGGCCTCGATCATTTCGCGCGGCTCGTCCTCGGGGGATGGATTGCGGCCAGAGCCATCCAGCCGCCCGCGAAATTGCAGCTCTCCCGCCGCGTTATAGCCAAAGAAATCCGGCGTGCAAACCGCGCCATAAGCCTTGGCCACCGCTTGGGTTTCATCATGCAGATAGGGGAAGCTGAAGCCATGTGCCTTGGCAAATTTCACCATGTTTTCATAGCTGTCATCGGGGTAGGCTTCGGCATCATTGGCGCAGATCGCCGCCACGCCAAAACCCATTTTCTGCAAGGCCGCCCCGTCGCGCGCCAGCTTGGAGGCGATGGCGATCACATAGGGGCAATGATTGCAGATATACATCAAGACCAAGCCCTTTTCGCCCATCAGACTATCGCGGCTATGGCGATTACCCTTGGTGTCCGGCAGATCAAAATCGGGCGCGGATGCACCAAAATCACAAACAGGGGGATGGGCGGCCATGGAGGTTCTCCTTTATATTTCGGCTTTGGCGCGGGCATCAAGCGCGCGCAGGCTTAGGCCCATCCTATCATCGGGCGCGGCAAAACCAACCAGCAATACTTGAAATGCGTCAAACTCTCGCGCCAGCCACAATGATAGCCCGACCGGCGAAATATCCTTGGGGTGCGGCACCGCATCCATCACAATCCGGCTTGGCGCCCAGACCGAAAGCTGCCCGTGCTTCATCGCCCAGTCCAGCTCGGTGCGGCTATCCACCACCACGCAGCGCGGGTCTTTTCCCGCCATCACCCATGCGTTTTGCTCCTTCGAGAGCAGATCAATCCGGCGCTGCACCAAAGGCGCAGCGGCTTTTGGCGCGGCCTCTTGCGCGCTTTCCACGCAGATAATGGCCGGATGCTCAAAGCCGGAAATTGCATCAAGCCAGGCGGGCAGATTATCGCCGTGCAGCACCGCATTGGACAGGCAAACCACCAGCGGATGCGGCGCGATATCCTCAACCACCGGCTCCACCTCGCGGATCGGCTTCGCCTTATGGCGCATGCGCACAATCTCGACCCCGAGCGTGCCCGGAATGCGATCCAGCTTTTCGATCCGCACAAATACCCGCACCGCGCGCGCATCCTCCAGGCAGCGCTCCGCCACCCGTTCGGCCAATGTTTCCAGCAGGTTAATCCGCTCGGTGGTGAGCTGTAGCTCGATCGCTTCGGTGATGGTATCGTAAGATATCACCTGATCGACATCATCATCCGCTGCCGCATTATGCCGGCTAACCTCCAGCACCACATTAAAGCGGATGCGCTGCTCCACCCCGCGCTCGCTCTGGAAAGCACCGATTTCGACCGCCCGCTCATAGTCGCGCACCGAGATCCGATCCAGCGGCGCACCGCTAGCGGTGGCAGCGGCGCGCACATTTGGCGCCTCAAAGGCAATAGCTGTTTCGTCCATTTTTTCCTCGGCGTTAACCTGATTTTATCCGCTCAGGCCATATTTTAGCCTGATTCGTCAATCATAATACGCGAATGCAACCGCCAAAGGGGCTTGCCCTGCCCACCGCATCTCCATATCATAAAGACCCGCCTAAAGGATACGAAATGCCCTATTTCATTTCTCGTAACCCGTTCTTTTTTCCGATTATCTTTCTACTGGCCTTGGCCAGCACCACCGCACAAGCCGCCTGTAGCCCCGCGCTGCAAGGCTCGGCCTATGATCGCGCAATAAATACCACCCCCGTTGATCAGGCCCTGTTTAACAGAGCCGTGCTTTATTATACCAACGAAATTCGCTGCAAGCGCGGATTGGCGGTCTTTCAATCCACGCGCGATGTATTGGGCGCGGCAACGACGCAAGCCAGCAATATGGCCCGAACCCGGATTTATGATCACAATCTGCCGGTGCGTGGCGCGCGAAATCTGCGCGAGCGTATGCGCGCCCAATCCAGAAGCTTTCGGGCCGCGGGCGAAAATATCGCCAAAAATTTCGTATATGTGCTGAATGGCCGCCCCTATATTCCGGGTGACAACTGCGCCTTTCGTTATCTGGAAAATAAACAACCCGTGCCGATTCACACCTATCGAAGCCTCGCGCAAGAGCTGGTTTCTTCATGGGAATCCTCACCGGCGCATTTGGCGAATATCGTGAATCGCCGCTATTCCCGCATGGGGGCCGCCTTCGGGCTGGACCTGCGCGGCCAGCTTTGCGGCGAGATTTATGCGTCGCAGGTTTTTGCCGGATAGGGATTTAGGGGTAGCGATAAAACAGGTGGTCGCCGATCACCGCCGTGCGCTCCAATGCCGAAATCCAGCTGGGGCTAACGCTATCGGCATGATAGAAAATTGCGCCATCGGTCAGCACCCGCGCCCGCCCCTCGATCATCATGGCGGCCAGCTTTTGAATGCGCGCATAGGCGGTCGGATTACCGATGGATTCGGCTTTACCGTCACAATAATAAGAAAACTGGCAGCGATTCAGGCGGCCTGACCCTTCTTTGATCACCCCGCAAATGGAATCCGGAAACCGGCTGGAATCAACCCTGTTCAGGATCACTTCAGCCACCGCCATCTGGCCCCACAGATCTTCGCCGCGCGCCTCGAAATATAGCGCCTCCGACAGGCATTGCCATTGTTTGTCGCCGGTAGCCGGTGGCATAGCGTCCAGAATATTGCGGTTAAAGCTGGCAATCGTAGGGGATATTTCACTACTGGAATGGGCGATCTGCGCAGCCGAGGCCAAGCGCGTGGCTTCAGCCTCGGCCGCCTCGCGCTTGCCGCGCCCGAAC
>WFUK01000238.1 GCA_015485015.1 Paracoccaceae bacterium
TGAACAATCCATGCTGCTGCTGGACCTGAAAGACCTGCAATCCTTGCTGGTATGGCTTGGCGAAAACGCCGATAAAATCGGCTTGCGATATGGCAATATTTCCAAGGCCTCTATCGGCGCGATTCAGCGCCGCCTTTTGGTGCTGGAAAATCAGGGCGCGGCGAAATTTTTTGGTGAACCGGCGCTAAAGCTGGAAGATATGATCGCCATCACGCCTTCGGGGCAGGGCCGCGTCAATATCCTCGCGGCGGATCGCCTGATGGGCTCGCCCCGGCTTTATGCAACCTTTTTGCTCTGGTTGCTTTCCGAGCTATTTGAAAACCTGCCCGAGGTTGGCGATCCGGACAAACCCGAATTTGTGTTTTTCTTTGACGAGGCGCATCTGTTGTTTAGCGATGCCCCCAAAGCGCTGCTCGATAAGGTAGAGCAGGTGGCGCGGCTGATCCGCTCCAAGGGCGTGGGGGTGTTTTTCATCACCCAGCAGCCCGATGATGTGCCGTCGGATATTCTGGGCCAGCTTGGTAATCGGGTGCAGCACGCGCTGCGCGCCTATACCCCGCGCGATCAAAAAGCCCTGCGCGCGGCGGCCGAAACCTTCCGCCCCAATCCGCGCTTTGATACCGAAGATGCGATCCGCGATGTTGGCGTGGGCGAGGCCGTGGTTTCGCTGCTGGAAAGGAAAGGGGTGCCGTCGATGGTCGAGCGCACGCTGATCCGCCCGCCATCCTCCCGCCTCGGCCCGCTGACCATGGAGGAGCGTAAGGCGATTATGGCGACCTCGGCGATTGGCGCGGCTTATAACGAGCCGTTTGACCGCATCAGCGCCTTTGAAAAGCTGGCGGCGCGGGCAAAAGAGGCGGAGGAACCGGAGGAAGAGGAAGAATTTTCCGAAGAACGGCGCGAGTTTTCTTCCGCGCGGCGCTATTCGGCGGGCAAATCCTATTCCGCCCGCAAGCCGGTAAAGCGGCGCGGTGATAGCGCTGGCGAGGCTTTTGCCAAATCCTTTTCCCGCTCGTTTGGCAGCAAAATGGGCCGCTCGGTGGCGCGGGGCTTGCTGGGGTCGTTTTTCAAATCACGCTAGGTCATTTTGCGCAGCTTGAGCTTGGTTAAGCGGTTGATTTCGCGGGTTAAAACCTCGAATCGCACGCCTTGGAACGAAAAAACCTGCCCCTCGGCGGGGATCATTTGCGCCTCTTGTATCACCAATCCGGCCACGGTATTGGCGTCTTCATCGCTCAGGTTCCAGTCACATTTCCGGTTTAGATCGCGGATGGTGATCGAGCCGTCAACGATGATCGAACCATCGGATTCGCGCAATAGATCATCTTCTTCCACATCATGTTCGTCGGTGATTTCGCCAACGATTTCCTCCAGAATATCCTCCAGCGTGATCAGCCCCTGCAAGGAACCATATTCATCCACCACCAGCCCGAAATGCACCTTGCGGCGCAAAAATTCATGCATTTGATCATCAAGGCTGGTGGTTTCCGGCACAAAATACGGCTCCATCGCGATCGCCATAATGTCAAAACCTGAAAGATCTGCCAGCCCGTCCTGCACAAACCGGTCATAGACCGCGCGCAGCAAATCCTTGGCGTGGATGACGCCGATGATATTTTCGGGATCATCGCGATATAGCGGAATTCGGGTATGGCTTGATTGCAGGCATTGCGCCAGAATTTGATCGGAAGGGGTGTCGGCATCGATCATCTCGATATCCGAGCGGTGCAGCATAATCTCTACCACCTCGCGCTCCTTCAGGTCCAGCGCGCCCAGCAGGCGGTCGCGGTCCACCTTGGCCACCATACCCTCGGAATGGTGCAGCGAAATCGCGTCGGCGATCTCCTGATGCGCGGCCAGCACGCTGGAACCGGGATCAATCCGAACCCCGACCAAGCGCAAAATACCGCGCACCAAAGCTCGCACCACCCGCACCACGGGCGAGAGGAAAAACACAATCGGCGTGAGCAGCTTGGCCACCCGCGCGGCGGCCACCTCGGGGTTTGAAATCGCATAGGTTTTGGGCAGCACCTCGGCAAATACCAAGACCAGCGCGGTCATGACAGCCGTCGCCACAATCACCCCGTTTGCCCCCGCGAGAATGGTAAAAAGGCTGGTGGCCAGCGCGGCGGAAAGGATATTCACCAGATTATTGCCCAGCAGCACCGAGCCGATCAGCTTTTCGCTTTCTTCCGATAGCGCCAAGGCCCGCTTCGCCCCCGCATTTCCCTTTTCGGCCATGCCATGCAGCTTGGCCCGATTAGAGGCGGTAAGCGCGGTTTCGGAGCCCGAGAAGAACGCCGAGATAACCAACAAGAGAATAATCGCCCCCCCCATCCACCAAATCTCCGGTGGATAACCTTGGCTCGCAATTTCGTTTAACGCGGGGTCCATTCCCTTTTCCTCATCTATTCAGGTTGCGGTGATTTCGGCGCTATTATGAAGCCCTTACCGCAAAACCGCAAGCCGTGGCTAGGTCAGGTATTTGCAGGCCGGGATCACAGGCTGAAGCCGGATTTTTCCAGCGGATGCTTTTCCAGCACCAGCGCTTTCAGGCGCTCGTCCAGCACATGGGTATAGATCTCGGTGGTGGCAATATCGGCATGGCCCAGCAGCATCTGGATCGCGCGCAAATCGGCGCCGTTTGATAATAGATGGGTGGCAAATGCATGGCGCAGGGTATGGGGCGAAACGGTTTTGGCCTCCAGCCCCGCGCGCTGCGCCACCTGCTTGACCAGCGTGAAAAACTGCACTCTGGAAAAATGGCTTTGGCCCTTTTTATTGGGGAACAGGAATTTCGAAACATGGCCCTTATCGGCTAAAAGCGCCTCGCGCTCGGGCAGCCATGCCGATAGCACCATGCGGGCGGGCGGGCTAAGCGGCACCATGCGCTCGCGCCCGCCCTTGCCGCGCACCAAAATCATTTCCGGATTACCCGAGGTCGCCAAAACCGGCAGCGATACCAGCTCCGAGACCCGCATCCCCGTGGCATATAAAAGGTGAAACATACAGGCGTTGCGCCGCTTCAGCGCCGTGGTTTTTCCGATCTGGCTGGCGGCGGATAGCAGGGCCTCCACCTCGGCCTCGCTCAGGGTATTTGGCAGGGTTTTTTGCCGCTTTGGCCCCGCGATCCGCGCCGCCGGATTATCGGCCCGCAGCCCTTCTTGAAAGGCAAAAGCATAGAGCTGCCGGATGCTGCTCAGCCGTCGCGCACGGGTGCTGGCGGCCAGGCCCTGGGCCTCCAGATGCAGCAGGTATTGCCGGATAACTTCGGGGGTTGCGGTGCGGATCTCGGCGTGATCCGCAAAATCCAACAGGTCGCGCCGATAGCTTTCCAAGGTATTTTGCGCCGCGTCCCGCTCGGCGTGAAAGGCTTCCAGAAAGCTTGAAATCCAGCGGGAGCCGCTCACGGTGCATCAGGGGAAAGCAGCAAAAGCTCGATCGCGATCTGCCGCGCCGCATCCTCCAGCCCCAGCTTTAGCAGCAGATAAAGCCCGGTGTGAATATCGCGCGGATCAGCGGCGGTGCCGGGCTTGAGCAGGGCCAGCGCCGTCAGCGCCATTTCGCCAAACTGGCCGGAATCAATCCGCTTCAGCATATCGGGCAAACCGTTTTGGCTTGGTGTCAGATTGCTGAACGCCGCGTGGATCGCATTTGGAATTGGATCGGCATAGGGGCTGATGCCGCGAA
>WFUK01000239.1 GCA_015485015.1 Paracoccaceae bacterium
ATTTTATAGCGCCCGAGAATTTTGACATCAGCCGTGGCGCGGGCAAGCATATCGCCTTTGGCGCGGGACCGCATTTTTGCGCTGGCGCTTGGGCGGCCAAAGCGCTGGTGGCCGAAGTGGCGCTGCCAAAACTGTTTGCACGCTTCACGCCCCGGCTTACCAAAGATCCGGTGCGCGTAGCTGGCTGGGCCTTTCGCGGGGTGCAAAACCTGCCTTGTAAATGGTGAAATTGCGGGTATACACGAAAAATACAACGGGAGCGCGAAATGAAAACCTTAAAATTCCTGTGGAACAAGCATCGATACCTGCTGTTCGGCTTTTCGCTGGCCACCCTGCTGACGCTGGTCTTCCTCGCCAAATTCCTGTTTTCGATCGTATATTGGGGCAGCCATCAGGATGTGATGATCGAAAAATGGATGCCGGTGGGCTATATCGCGCGCTCTTATGATGTGGATCGCGATTGGCTAATGCTGCAAACGGGGCTGCCGGAGGGTGAATTTCACCCTCGCCTATCCATTCAGGATGCCGCCGCCAAAGCCGATATCAGCTTTGAAGACATGCGTGACAGAATGATGATGGCGATTGAAAAGCAGCGCGCGCCATGACCGATATTTTGCTGGATCTGATCAGCCAATACGGGCTGATCACGCTTGCGGCCACGATCTATCTGGCGGCGCTTGGCGCGCCGGTGCCGGGCACTGTGCTATTGGTGCTGAGCGGCGCTTTTGCCGCCTCGGGGGAGATGAATCCGGTTTCGGTTGCGATCACCGCGTTTCTGGCGGCGGTTCTGGGCGATATCAGCGCCTATGCGATTGGCTATCGGGGCGGTGTCTGGTTGCAGCGCAAGCTCAGCCATTCGGGCCTGGGCAAGCAGATCGGCAAGGCCGAGGGCTTTATGGCAAAATGGGGCGGCTTGGGGGTGTTTTTCAGCCGCTGGCTTGTGGCGCCGATTGGGCCGAGCCTGAATTATGTTGCGGGCATTGGTCGCTTTGGCTGGCCGCGATTTGTGCTGTGGGATGTGCTGGGCGAGGTGATCTGGGTCGGGCTTTATGTCGGCATTGGTATGCTGTTTTCCGCCTCGGCCTTGGCGCTGGTTGATCTGATCGCTTCTGCGAGCTGGGTGATCATCGGGGGCTTGGGCATGTATTTTATGGGCAAACGCCTGATAAAGCTGGCGCGAAGGGCTGGGAAAGCGGCGACGTAACCCCTATATTCAATCCATGTTACGCTTTTCCCCCATTTTGCTGGCCTTGCTGGTTGGTTATTTCACCTACAGATTTTCCGCTTGGAAAACCAAAAAGGATCTGACCGCCAATTCCACACCGCTGGACGATCCGGCGCTGCTGGGGCTGCTGCGAAATATGGCCAAGGCGCTGGATATCCCGAAAGTCACGGTTTTTATCTATGAAATAGAACCGGTTAACGGGCTGGCCGCGCCGGATGGCCGGATATTTATCACCCGAGGCCTGTTTAACAAATATAAATCCGGCGAGATTTCCTCGGCGGAGCTGGCTTCGGTGATTGCCCATGAGCTGGGCCATATCGCACTTGGGCATAGCTCTCGCCGGATGATTGATTTTACCGGCCAGAATGTGCTGCGCATGCTGCTGATGGGGGTTATGGGGCGGTATTTGCCGGTGGTTGGCGGCTATCTGGCGAATTTTGTCATCAAGCTGCTATCGGCCTCGCTTTCGCGCAGGGACGAATTTGAGGCCGATGCTTACGGCGCAGCACTTTTGCTGAAATCCGGCATCGGGCTATCGGCGCAAATCGGCATGTTTAACAAGCTGGAAAGCTGGGCAAAATCGCAGCGCGGCGCGCCCGCTTGGCTCATGAGCCATCCCGATACAGGCAAGCGGATTATCGAGATCGAAAAGCTGAAAGCCAACTGGGAAGCTTGACCCCCGAGGGGGTCAGCGCGCAACCCGTAAATATCCCAAATAGCGTTTTTCCAGCTGCCGAAAGGCAAATACAACGGTAAAGGCCAGCGCCATATATAGCGCCGCTGCGGTTAAAAACCCTTCATATGCCAGATAATAGCGCGCATTCAGGGTGCGGCCCACGCCGAGAATATCCTGAATGGTAATCACACTGGCCACCACCGAGCCATGCAGCATAAACACCAGCTCGTTGCCATATTGCGGCAAGGCGCGGCGCAGCGCCGAGGGGATCAGCACCAGTTGATTAACCTTGAACGGCGAAAGCCCCAATGATTTTGCCGCCTCCAGCTCGCCTTCCGGCACCGATTGCACCGCGCCGCGAATGATCTCGGTCGCGTAAGCGCCGGAATTGAGCGAAAATGCGATCAGCGCACACCACCATGCATCACGCAAAATAACCCATGCAAAGCTATCGCGCACCCAGTCAAACTGCGAAAGCCCGTAATAAATCAGATAAAGCTGCACCAGCAAAGGCGTGCCGCGAAAGGCATAAACATAGGCATTTATCGCCTTGGAGGCCCAGCCATTGCTCCTGGCGCGAATCATGCCGAATGGCAGCGCAATGCAAAACCCGATCAGCACCGAGAGCGCGGTGAGCTGCAAGGTCATCCACATACCACTGGCAAACAGCCCCCAGTTTTCCAATATCAGATCAAACCGCATCGCCATGCTCCTTCAGGGCATAGCGCCGCTCGGCGGCGTTAAAAATCGTCTGGCTGGTCCATGTGAAAAACAGGTAGGTGAAAAATACCGCCGTGAAAAACAAAAAC
>WFUK01000240.1 GCA_015485015.1 Paracoccaceae bacterium
ATATTGTGTCGTTCAGATAGTCTTGGCGATTGCCCGCATGGCCTTGCACAAAAAGCACGCTGTCATCCAGCTTTAGGTTTTTTAACCCCGCCCCGTCAAACAGCATGTCGGGCCGCAATCGCAGCACCTTGTCATAGCGCCGCCCCCGCGCCCGCTCGGCGGCCCGTTTCATCTGGTTGGCGCGCCAAATCCGGTGCAGCATCCGCAAGCTATTGCTATCCGAGGCGGCAAAATCAAAGGCAGGGCTATCGTCTTCGACCTCGATCTCGGCATTTGGAAAAATCTCGGCGAGCCGCCGGGGATCGATCGGCGCGAGGGCCGGAAAGAACCGGCTGAAATCAGGGAAAACCGCCTTCATGCGGCCCAGCCAATTTTCAGGCAACCGCCGCGCCACCTCCGGATCCGTGATCCGGCGGATGTTTTTTGGCCCCACCGCCCCTTCAAAGGTTTTTTGCCCGACCTGGCTCCAGACACTGACAAAAACATCGGCATTGCAGCGCGCAGCCTCGGCGGCAATCCGTTCAAGCACGGAAACCGGCGCCCTTACTTGCCCCGAGATGCAAATGGCTATGCTGGCTTGTTCCATGGAATCCCCCGAAGCCTGTCAGACCAAACCCCGTATAAAGATCAGGCTATCGTCAGACCCAGTCAAATAAACTACATTCATGCCCAACGGGATAATCCTCGTGGTCCTGTATGTATAAACATTCACCACGGCCACGCAAGCCCGCTTTTGGATCAGCTCCGGCAACAAGCGAGGGGCAGGGCCGACCCCGACAAATGGAGGACGGCCCTTTATATGGCGCACAGGTCCGGCTTTACCGGAGAGCTTCGCCCCTTAGATAATCGCGCCGCGCACCTTGGCCGAAACCCATTCCCCGATCACCACAGCCACCAGAATAACCAGCAGGATCAGGCTCACCTTGGGCCATGCCAGCACATTGAGCGAGGATTGCAGCGCCAAGCCAATGCCGCCCGCCCCCACCAGCCCCAGCACGGTGCTTTCGCGGATATTGATATCCCAGCGGAACACCGCGATGCCGGCAAAAGCGGGCATGATTTGCGGCACAATGCCATAAACCATCACCTGCATCGGCGAGGCCCCCGTGGCCTTGATCGCCTCGACCTGCACCACATTGATCTCCTCAATCGCCTCATAAAGCAGCTTGGCACAAAAGCCGATCGAACGGATGGAGATGGCAATAAGCCCCGCCAGCACCCCCGGTCCCACGATGGAAACCAGAAGCAAAGCCCAGATCAGAGAGTTCACCGAACGGGTGGATACAATAACCAGCAGCGCGATGGGCCGCACAAAAAGCTTGCTCGGTGTGGTGTTGCGCGCCGCCAGAAAGGCCACGGGCACCGCCATGATGAGCGCCAATATGGTGCCAAGGGTGGCAATGGCCAAGGTATCCCAGATCGGACGGCCAAGCTCGGTGATAAAGCTCCAGCGCGGCGGGGTGGCGCGGGTGGCGATATCGGCCACCACCTCACCCACATTGTCCATCATAAACCAAAGGGTGTTATCCGATATTTCCTGCCACGAGAAAATAAACACCGCCAGCCCGAGCAGCCAGGCGCCCCAGCGGATAAGCTGGGATCTTGGCGTGCGAAGCTGCCAGACCTTGAGGCCGTTTTGTTCTTTCATAGGCATTACTGGATCCTCGCACGAATGACGCCGGAGAGATATTCGAGGAACATCACGGTGACGATAATAATGATCAAAATAGCCGCCACGGTATCAAACTCGTAGCGATCAAACGCGGTGTTGAGCGTGCCGCCAATACCGCCCGCGCCCACCAGCCCAAGCACGGCGGATTCGCGAAAGTTGATATCTAGGCGATACATGGACAGGCCGATCAGACGGGGCATAACCTGCGGCTGCACCCCGAAATTGATCCATTGAGTCCAGCTTGCGCCGGTGGCCTTTATCGCTTCTGCCTGTGATTTGTTCATGTTTTCTATATCTTCCGCCAATAGCTTGGCCAAAAATCCGATGGTGGCAAAGCTGAGCGTAATAAAGCCGGCCAGCGGACCAAAGCCAAGGATCGCCACAAGGATGATCGCCACGATGATCTCGTTCAGCGCGCGCGAAATAGCCACAATGGCGCGGCAAACCAGATAGATCGGAAGCGGCGCAATGTTGCGCGCCGCCCCGAGCGCAATGGGAATGGAAATGGCGATGCCAACCACGGTGGAGGCCACGGTCATCACCACACTCTCGTAAATACCGTTGTAAATATCCTTCCAGCGCGAGGTGAAATCCGGATCGCCAAAGGCTTTGATAAACTCCCAGCCCCGCGCCCAGCCACGAGCGATGCGGCTTAGATTGATATCGATGCCCCAAAACGCGACGACAATATAGGAAACCGAGCCAATAATCAGCGCCCAGCGAAACACCGGATTGGAGACAAATGGCGGCTTTTTCCAGGCCCGCCCGAGCTTGGCCTCTAGCGCCGCGCTCATATCTCGTCATCCTCGTCATCTACGGTTTCGATGGTCGCTTCCCAGTCTTCCTCGCCGTAAATATCGGTAAGCACCTCGGGGGTAAGCGCCGTCGGCAGCCCGTCAAACACCACCGTGCCGAGCTTTAGCCCGATCACCCGCTGCACATACATTTGCGCCAGGGCCACATCGTGGATGTTAATAATCGCCGCCAAGCCGCGCTCGGAGCATAGCTCGACGATAAGGCGCATAATCTGGCGGGAGGTTTTGGGGTCAAGGCTGGCGGTGGGTTCGTCCACCAAAAGCAGGGATGGATTCTGGATCAGCGCACGGCAGATGCCCACCCGCTGGCGCTGGCCGCCCGAAAGCTCGTCGGCGCGCTTATCGGCCATTTCCAGCAGGCCCACGCGGTCCAGCAGGCGATAGGCTTCATCCACATCGGATTGCGGAAATTTGCGAAACAGGCTGCGCCAGAAGCCCACATAGCCCAAGCGGCCCGAAAGCACGTTTTCCATCACGGTCAGGCGCTCGACCAGTGCATATTCCTGAAAGATCATCCCCATTTTACGCCGCGCCCTGCGCAGGCCCGTTGAGCCAAGGGCGGTGATGTTTACGTCGTCAATAGTGGCGCTACCGGAGGTTGGCTGCACCAACCGGTTAATGCAGCGAATAAGGGTGGATTTACCCGCCCCCGAGGGGCCGATCAAGGCCACCACCTGACCATCCGGGATGGTGAGGGTCACATCGCTGAGGGCTTTGTCTCCCGTGTTGTAAATCTTGGTAAGGCCTTGAAGTTCTAGCATTTTTCACCCCTGAATCGTTTCGGATCAATTTCGCATCGAAAAACACAGCCTGTCGCGAACGCTCGATGGCGATTTGCGATATATGGCAATGTGGATAAACCCGAAACGCTTTTAATATAGAAATGGCGTCCACAGTCTAGCGGACGCCACAGTTTTTTTAACGCTTATTCACAAGCGTAAGAAACACCGTTTGCCGCATCGATTTTGCGGATAACGTCCCAGAATTCCTTATAAGTCATTTCAAGGAACTGGCCCTCGTTGGACTTTTCAAATTCACGCTGGAGCGAAGTGCCTTCCCAATCAAACGAGAAGAATGCATCGCGGATTTGCGCGGCCAATTCAGGGTCGAGATCATTCGCGACACCAAAGCCCGTGGTCGGGAAGGTTTGCGATTTATAGATCGAGATCACTTGATCAGGCTCGATCACACCACGCGAGATCATACGCGACAACACCGAGTTGGCGATCGATGCCGCAGGGTAGTCCTGATTGGCCACACCGAGGATCGAGTTGTCATGCTTGCCCGAGAATACCGCCTCGAAATCACGCTCAGGGATCATATCAAAGTCAGACGCCAAAATCGCGGAAGGCGCTTTGAAGCCGGAGTTGGATGTCGGCGAGGTGAAGGCCAGCTGACCACCACGGATATCTTCCACTTCCTCGATGCCGGAGCCGGGATAGGTCAGAATTTCCATTTCATAGCCAAAGTTGCCATCAAGCGAGGCCATAATGGTAAACGGGTTAAAGCCCGCGCAATTCACAGCCAATGGGTTGGAGCCGGTGTTAAAGCCCGCAATATGCAAGCGGCCCGAGCGCATGGCTTCGATCTGTGCCGCGTTGGATTGCACAGGGAAGAACACTACGTTCTTGCCAGTTTTCTCTTCCAGATATGTCAGGAAGTCAGACCAGGCTTCGGCATAAACCGCTGGGTCTTCCACAGGGGTATAGGCAAAAATCAGGGTGTCCGGGTTTTTCCAGTCCGCAGGGTCTGTCGGGGTGTCGGCCAGCAGGTCGCCGTCACGGTCGCAATACATCGGGTCAAGGTCGCCGCGCGGGCAATCTTCTTGCGCGAAAGCCGTGCCGCCCATGCCAAGCAAGAATGCCACGGTTGCGGCACCTAAGAGATTCGTTTTCATATTTTCCTCCACAGTTATTTTTTGTGCGGGAATTAGAGGTCAGAATGTCGCACAAAGCAACTGCCAATTCCGATGAATCAGGCCTGTAAACAGGTATTAATCATTGCAATTATTACAGTTTGCGAGATTTTGCCCTAAAAGCCATCCCGGCATTTGCATCCTTCACAGTGCATCAAAATTGACGATTCCATTTCTAAATCCCGCCATGCTTGCAGGCAGACTCAGTCGACCCCCACCGCTTTCCGGCCTTGCCCCGCCGCCTCGGCCAGCAGGCTGGTATTGCCACCCGAGGCCGTTGTATCGATGCAGATATGGCGCTCGAAGCTATATTTCGAAGCCTCGCCGGGCTTCAGAATCAGCGGCATAATCGCGCCCTCCCGCTCTGCCATCGCCAGCGCAACCGGGCGCGCATCCGGCCCCCAATAGGCCACGGCCCCAAGGCTCTGCGCGCTGGCAATCGCCTCTACGCCTTCACCAATCACCGCCTCGCATCCCCGCGCCCTGGCCTCTTTCACCTGCGCCTTTTGCGCCCCGATCCCCGGCCCAAGGCACAGCACAGTGCCGCGCGGATGTAAGCTCAAGCGGTTGGATTCCCCCGTCGGTCCCGGCATATTGCCAGATACAGCCCTTGGCTCGCCCAGCGTAAAGCGCGGCACATATCGCGGCCCGCCGGCCTTTGGACCCGTGCCGGAAAGCCCCTCGCCGCCAAAGGGCTGGCTGCCCACCGCCGCGCCGATCTGGTTTCGGTTGATATATATATTGCCCGCATTGATTTCCGATGTAACCTGCTGAACCCGCCCGTCAATCCGCGTATGCATGCCAAAGGTCAGCCCAAAGCCGCTATCGTTGATGTCTTGAATAACCTTGCCCAAATCTGCCGCCTTGAAGCGCGCAATATGCAATACAGGGCCGAATATTTCTTCCTGCACCTCCGCCATTCCCGAAACCCGAATCGCCGTCGGGCCGATAAATTGCCCCTCGGGCACCAGCCCCGATTTCAGCACCCGCGCGCCAGCTTCCGCGATATAACCCGAGATCTTGGCATAGGCCGCTTGATCAATCACCGGCCCAATATCGGTGCAAAACCTGTCAGGGTCCCCGACCTGCAAGGTCTCCATCGCGCCAAACAGCATCGGCTCTATGATCTCGGCCACATCCTCTTGCAGATAAAGCACCCGCAAGGCCGAGCATCGCTGCCCCGCGCTTTGAAAAGCCGAGGCCAGAATATCGCGCACCGCCTGCTCGGGCAGCGCCGAGCTATCCACAATCATGGCATTGATCCCGCCGGTTTCGGCAATCAGCGGCGCATCGGGGCTTAAGGATTGCGCCATAGCCCGATTTATCCGCTTCGCGGTCGGGGTCGAGCCGGTAAAGCACACGCCTGCCACCCGGGCATCGCGCACCAAGGCCTCGCCAACCACCGCGCCCTGCCCCGGCAAAAGCTGTAGCGCCGCGCGCGGCACGCCGGCCTCATGCAAAAGCTCCACCGCCCGATAGGCAATCAGCGGCGTGGTTTCCGCCGGCTTGGCCAACGCGCCGTTACCCGCCGCCAAGGCCGCCACCACTTGGCCGGTAAAAATCGCCAGCGGGAAATTCCACGGCGAGATGCACACAAACACCCCGCGAGACGCGCCGGATAGCCCCTCGATCTGCGCCGCGTAATAGCGGATAAAATCAACCGCCTCCCGCAGCTCGCCCAAGGCATCGGGCCATGTTTTTCCGGCTTCAAAACAAGCCAATGCCATCAGCTCATCGCCATGCGCTTCAAAAAGATCGGCAGCCCGACGCAATGCTTCAGCCCGCACCAAGCCCGTATCCTGCCACGGGCGCGCCTGTTTGAGTGCGGCTTGGCAATCGCTTGGGCTGGCTTCGATCACCCGTCCAACGATATGTCTGCGCCGGGCCGGATTGCGGATATCCAGCGCCTCGCCGCCCCCGGATTTTCCCGCCAATAACGGTGCCGCCTGCCAGAGCCTGTCTTTCATCCCCACGCGCGCCCTCTGCAGGCGTTCCGTCACATCAAGCCCCGCCAGATCAGCCCCAATGGCGTTGACCCGCTCGGGCTGAAACATATCTTCAGGCCGTATCGTCGCCGGATTGCGCGGGGCATCCAGATACAGCTCCACCTCTGCAAAAGGGCAAGCCGCTACGATCTTTGCCGGAATTCCCTCATCGGTAATC